>CAYZQU010000065.1:0-8754 GCA_964480645.1 uncultured Ruminococcus sp.
GCTTGTCGGGGCGTTTTCTTCCCTCAAAGTGCTTTTGAACAAGGTCGAAGGTCTTTCGGTTGCTCATCAGCGTATTTCCGAAGAATCAGCTTTTGATTTTCTATTGACAGAGATTCTCCCTCTCGCATATCTTCCTGCGAAAGCCGGCAGTAGAGCGCTGTAATTTTTTGGTTTGTTGTACTTATAAGTACTCCTTTCCGAGCCGCCTGTTTGCCTTTGTTGCGGCGCGTCCTTGCGCCGCTTTGGGCAAACTGCGGCAACGTCCTTGTTGCCGAGGCTCTGTACAATCAAACTGAATAGGATTTCACAGACATTATATCACTATCCGGTCTGAAAGTCCAGCGGTTTTTTACTTTCCGTCGATTAAATATTTCAGGATGTCCTTGACCTTTTTGGGAATTTCCTCCGTGTGCTGCGGGGTTACGCTCAACACATCGTAGCGTATTCCGTCCACAACAACGGGATTGAGTTTGTACAGATGCCGCCGCTGATAGGCGTAGTCATTTGTCCGACCGAAAACCTTGTCCATGAACGCACGTCCGACCAAATTCTCCGTTTTTTCATTTTCATCTGTCCGCAATCCCGTAAGATTTGGCTCAACCGATGTGTTTTCTAAACCTTGCGACCCCGAAATTTTGAAATCTTTCATTTAACAACCCCTTTCTTACTCTTCAATATTTCGCATTGCGGCGGGCTTTGCCCGTCCGCTGTGATCGAGACGACCCCGTCCCTTTAACTTGCATGGAAATCATAGCCCGTGTGTTGTTCAGATCTGCCTTGAATTTTTCAGCATTTTGAGTTCCTCAAACCCGCACAGAAACGGCTCAAATTTCGATCCGAATCTGCTCGGCGTGGGAGTTACTCTACTCTGCTGAAAACCTTGCTCAAACCGGTGGAAATCCGCCCAAACAGCTGTCACTATTTCAAGGCAGTGCCGCCACTCTCACAACAGCTGTCACTATCGTCGATCCGCATGGATAGAGCATTTGCAAGACATGGAGTGACGGCAGTGACGGCTATTTCTACCCACAGCACTCTGCCGTCACTACTATTTTGAGTTCGTACAATAACTTGTCCTCCTGTCAAATAAATTTTCCGAAAACAAAATCCCGCCGAAGAACGACGGGATTGCCCTCTATAACCTTACCGACACGAGAAAAACATTTTATTCACTCGCGGATAAGAAATTTTTAAATTTTGTTACTTTTCGTGAAATTGTACTTTGAGAAACACCAAGTTTTTGTGCAATTTCACGTTGGTTATATCCTGCGGACATCAAATCTATAATCTCCTTCTCTTGCTCCGAAGCGCTTTCAAGAAGTTTTTCAATCAGAATGTGAACATCTGCTGTCAATTCGATGTCAATAGCTCCCTCTGCATCGTTTCCCTCTTCAACATATTTATCAAGTAAATCTACTTTAATCGAGAATCGGGAATGATAGTATTTTTTATAGTGATCCATTCTTGGATAGTTCAGTGCTTTGTTCAGATTGAAGTCCTCGTCGCACGACATTTTTTTAGCTGTTTCGGCAAGGCTGCCAATATCCAGCGTATGCATAAGAGCGTTAACTGTGTTGTGTAAAGCCTCATCCGCAATTTCCTCACTGAATAACAGATCATCGTCAACCACATCAACAATAAGCTCCGGAAAAATAATTTCCTCCATGATGTTGCCAAGCACTTTTTTGTCGTTACTGATTTTGATAACCTGATCCGCAATGATACGCTGCATTCTGTCCCTGATCAATTAGGGAGGGAAATCCTTCGAGTAACAATCCTGCGGGTGATTCAGCCCAAGCGACTTTGAGATTTCCTGCCACTCGGCGTTAATGTATTTCAGAACCACGTTATACAGCTCCAGTTCATCTTCGGTGTATTCGGACGGGTCTTTCACAGGCATTGTTGAAAAATCGTGCTAATGAATGTTAAAGGCTCATTACTGTTAAGTAAATCTTTCTTTTTTGTCCTTTCATTTATTTCAACGTTCTACTGTTAGAAGAACAATAGTATTACTTGTTTCGCTCTCTGCGTTCAGCTTGCTGCCGTCATGATGGTACAGTATAATGCGGTCCTTGTTCTGTAGACTAGCTGTACTAGCGTCATCTTGCCTCCCACTTACCCGTGAAAATATTGCTATCGCTGAAAAAGTGTGTAAATGTTGAAAGGTTTAATCCACCAGACTGTCATCAAGAAACAGGGCATCCAGTTCTTGCGTCGTTTGTAGTTGCATAACCCTAGCCCTGACCTCACTCTTTGCAAGGTCAAGTCTTTTCATGCGCTTCTTGCCCGTAATGTTGTCTTTCCCTTCACGGATCAGCTGTAATCTGCCAATCGGCGCACTTGGCTGTTTTTGTGCATAATCAGCAAGTGCTTTAGCCTTGGAAAGATTATCGGTTAAGTCAGCACGGTGCGGTTCAAGAATATCGATGACATAGCCGATTCCCGTGACATTTCTTATGATGATGAAGTCGGGGTAAAAGCCCTTGACGGTACCGTTTTCCACTCTTTGCAGGCAAAGACCCCAACCCTTTGGCGAAGATGGATTGCGAATCCAGCACACAAAATCGTTTCGCTCGGTTTCTTCGTCAATCACAGCTTCCTCCCATGTATCCAGTTTTATCTTTGCATAGCCGACTTCCTCGTTTACAAAGAAGTGGTTATAGTATTTCTTGCCGTCCCGGTCTACTGTCGGACGGATTTGCTCCGGCAGATGAAAGCTGTGCGCACTGACCTCATTCCCGTTTGAAATAATGGCATCGTACTGCTTGCGATACTTATCACTCTGCATATGGGCAAATTGCAGCCTGTACGTGTCACTCATTTCATTAAACTTGTTTTTTGCATAGAGGTGCAGCTTATCCACACAGTCCTTGTCTGCCGCAAACAAAATAACATGAACCATATACTCGGACGGATTATCCGGATTAAAGTGCGGAATGCCGTATGCTGCGCCAAGTCCAAATCCACCAAGTATCTTTTCAGCTATTCGAAATTTTCGGTCGATGTCTTCGTCCGAGGACGTGTAATAGATGTATTCCTTGTCTTCGTTTATCGCCTTACCGAATGCGTCAAAAACCTTCCATGACAGGTTCAGTTTCTTCACTTCGGCGGCGAGTGTGTCATACTCGCCGTTTTCTTTTAGTTTGCCGATATATTCCTCTATCATCTTGATGCCATCCAACTGAATATTGTGTAGCGCATAGGGATCAAGCCCCGTATTCTTTATCAGCGAGGCAAGTTTAATCAGGGACGGAAGATAATCCGTTGTCTTGAACGGCTTGATTTCATAAGTAATAAGAGCGGTTTTGTTGATGAAAGTCGCAATCGCCTCTCTGTCAATCGTATCGTTGAAAAAGAGTTGTATTTGCTCTGATTCCGTGTCTAAAGAGGTCTGATATGCTGGTGTCGTTTCATCATTTGTGCTCTGTTGTGTAGGTATTATCCTAACAGATGGATTATCAATGTTGGTATCGGGTTTTTCGATCTGAGAATGTAATGTCGTTTCTCCTTGAGCTATGCAGTCCGACACAGTGCCGTCTGTCTCAGTCAGCGGAGTTTTAAACAACGGGTCGCCCAGAATGCCTTGCGACTGCTCATATCCCGCAAGCGTCAGCTGGTTCTGATCGACTGCCTGACGGCGTGTCCTGGGACGATATCCCCAGGTCTCGCGTGAATCGTTACCATAGCTTTCGCCCTCAACATCAGCCGGTATATCACTGCCTTCCTCGTCCTGCAGAGCCTTCATAACAGATTCAACATTGTCCTTATTGAAGTGCGGAAGAAATAAGCGTACTTCATTCAGTGTCTCGTCTACATCAATATGACGCTGCAACGGAGTGCGAATCATACGACCAAGCAGTTGGGCGATATAAGTAGCGTCTTGCGCATGACGGAAAGACATCATAGTCTCCGCTCTTGGGCAGTCCCATCCGGTCGATAGATTCTCTTTGAAAAATACCACACGGATTTTCTTGTTATCCGCAATATCCGAAGCATCCACATGGTGGATTTTCAGACCGCCCACTTCAATAGTGGCAGTCTGTCCGAATGTATGAACTACCTCGTATTCAGAGAATCTTGCGCCGGTTCTCGCTTCAATGTGGGAGAGGCACTCTCCGATTTCGGTTGAAGATGCACTATCGCTATTTCGGTTCTCTACTTGTATGACCAGTACCGGGCGCACCTGCTGTGAGTGCTGTGTTTCACAGTAGTAGTTCCAATGATCGCATTTGTCTTTCCACTCGTCAGCGGCCGCTTGAAGAATCACCATATCGTCAATGGAGTCCTGCTCAGGGTAGGTTATGATGATTCTGTCCTTCAAAAGACCCGAATTTCTCACTTCGTCCGGACGGACCTCCACATCATGACGGACGGAGGAGATATTGCCGACAAGTCTGCGGAAACGCTCATCTGTTGCACTCATGCCTATGACAATTGGCATCGGACTAAGTCCGTCAGCCTCACTGCCTTTCAGGAATTTCTGCATGATGGTTGTGGCTCTTGCGGCATCTCTATCATGCATTCCCCGGTGTGCCTCATCAATTATCACATAGAAATGGTCGCCTTTCTGCTCGGCGGTGTTCTGCAAGGTCTGCCAGATGGTATAGGTGCGACTGTCTCCGCCACTGACAAGACGGCTTGTTTTTCCGAGTTTTTGTGTGTTCAGAAAATAAATCATTCCGTCATCAAGAACTTCTTGATCAAAGGAATTGTCCTCAATGGTGACACACCGATTCGGACGGATTTTATCCGCCTTTGTTATAATCTTAGTCTTGGACTGTTCATTCAGCTGCGGTGAATCGGAGAGCCATACAAAGATTGCCTCCGGCTGCTCGACTGTGGTTTCTGTCCCATTCAGAATATCCTCGATAACCGTCGTCATGACGATAGTCTTTCCGGAGCCTGTCGGTGCGCGGAACGCGATCACCTGCGGACGACCGTCGACCTTGTGATAAGCCCTTGCACTGTTTATCTCGGCAAGCAGCTTTGAAACGGCTGTCTGCTGAAAGGATATAAGTTCGTCTCTCATTGCGATCACCTCCTGCCGTTTATTCTGAAGTTATCCAGATAGTCTCTATATAACTGATAGGTCTGTTTTACATTCAATCCCCTAGACATACTGCGGTAGTCGGCGTCGGAGTCCGTCACAAGATAGACGGTTTCAATCTCCGGCGCATTTCCGACTTCCTCGGCGAACTTCGCGAAGCAACTGTTGTCGTTCAAAATTGCCATGCGGTTTTCCGGGAGAATCATATACTCGGGTATCTTTTGCCCCGCGAGTGTCGGACAAGGTCCGAAACAGCCCGCTTTCATCCATAGAGTAGGCAGCATTTCCCTGAACTGTCTGCCAATGCGAACGGACGCTTTGTCGAGGAATCCGAGTTTGAAGTAGGCGGCGTTCGCCTTGAAGCCGTCAGCCATCGGAATATCGCTGCCGAGATAATTGCCTTTCAGAGGATTTCCATTCACATCGTGTCCTTCGATAGAGCAGACAGTGCGCGGCCATGTCACATAGCGGGCAATGCCGAGTTTTTCCCATTCCTTGTCGCCGGGCTGATACCCTTGCGCCTTTAAGGATTTTGCTTCATCATCGGAAACCTCATTGTTTGTTACGAGAATACAACGGCGGTGACCGCCGTTCTCAGCGTTAAGCAGGTTGACCGCATGGAGTGTTGTGCCGCTGCCGGCAAAGAAATCAACTATTAGGGCATTGGGTTTGTTGGCTACGAAAAAGCGGAGCGTATCTTGTACGGCATAAAGGGATTTGGGGAAGTCGAAACGCTTACCAACAATATTTTGAAGTAGTTTACTGCCAAATTCTGTGGCGTTATGTGCTGATATCCACCATTGATTACTCGGAATATATTCTTTTACATACTCTTCATCATTAAAAATCAAAGAACCGTCCTCATTTTTTCCAACCACTTTTATTTGACCGTTCTCAACTTTCTTTTGCCAACCTTCTGAAATATAACGTATGGTTGCTTCTTTTTTAGTTTGAGTACTAATACGAACATATCCTTTTTTCTGTATTTCTAAAAATTTTTCACGTGAATACTGCCATACTCCCTCAACGCCGTTATCATGTATTGGGAAAATAGCAATCTGTCCATTTGGAACAGAAATACTATCTCTATCAACTCCTAAAGGAATGGAATTGCCCGCACCACAAAAGTATTTTTTGTCTGAAGAAATAAAAATCGGATAAAAGCACCCTGGAGAATGTGTTCTCTCTGAATTGGTGCCGCTGCGCATCAAACTGCCCCAGCGTACTTTTTTTGTCGTGGAAGTTTTTATATTTCCAAGCCATTCATCTCCAAGAGGCAGGGCAGATACTCCACAATTACCTTTTCTTATAATGTAAATATACTCATTAACACGAAAGAATTCAGCACCTCTGGCTACGCCTTTTGAGTTAATTGCCGTGCTGATCATTTGAATATTATCATCTTGAAAAATCTCCTCCAACAAGCAACCAAGGTGTAAATACTCCTTCTCATCAATCGTGACGATAAGAACAGAATCGGCGGGATTCAGCAGTTTCTTTGCTAATTTCAACCGCTTTTCCATCATGGACAGCCACTTGCTGTGACGGTATGTATCGCTTGAATCTACATAGTCGTTATTGTACTTCCAATCCCTCGCTCCCGTGTTATAGGGCGGATCAATATAGATGCAGTCTACCTTTCCGGCATAGAGATACTCCAGCAGCTGCAGGGCGTGATAATTATCTGCTTCAATCAGCGTATGCCACAGGTCACTGTCCGGAGCATTGCAGACTGTGTCGATAGGTTTCAGATACGGATAGATAGGTTCACCGAATTCCGCAACGGCAACAAGGTCATCCAAGGCAAACTCTGCCTCTGTATGATCCGTCTTGTGTTCGCATATCGCCTTGTCCCCGTCAATGGAGCGCACGATGTAAATATCGGACACTTGACCGGTCTTCAAAGACACTTTGGAGTCTCTTTTGATCCTTACATCATAAAGCGGTGTGCATTCTGGTAGATGTTCCTCAAAAACCAAACCGAACTTCTTTTGCTTAGAGAGTTTATTCACTTCTGCCATGATCCGCTGACGGAGCATCTCGTCATCTATCTGCTTTATCAAATCCTGTAGTAAAGCCACAGTCGTACACCTCATTCTTTTGTTATTGTCTTTTCCTTTATGTGACAGCTGATGCCATGTTCTTCACAAAAGGCAATAACGTCCTCTGCACATTTGTTATAAAAATGCTTGTTCTCCTTATAAGCAGAAACTGTCTTATTGTAGTTCGTCCTGCCAAAAATAATCCTGTCCGCAAAGTTGACCGCTTCAAGAATCTCCCCGAGACTTTGATTTATCAGGTTTGGAGTGGGATATGGCTCAATGCTTACCCATGTTTTACAGCCTGCATCGTGCAAGGCTTTCAATGCGGCAAGCCTGTCTGTATATGATGCCGCACCGGGTTCTGTTTTTTTGCGATAACCCTCATTGAGAGAAATCAGCGTGATTCCATATTCATTCTCATGGTATAGGTCTTTCAGTTCAATCGGCAGCAGCCCTTTTGTAAGGATGCAGCATTTTATATTATCCTCATTCAGCCTTCGGATGGCGGCAAGGCTCATCTCTTGAATTTCCGGATAACCATACATAAACGGATCAGTAGTAAAGCAAAGCTGAACAGATTGTATTTTATCTCTCAATCGGGGTATCTCTTTGTTAAGCAAATCAAGCGTGTTGGATACAAGAAACGGGCGGCACCAATCCTCATATGTCTTGACTTGACCGAATCGCTTTTTAAGCAAAAAAGCATAGCATGGATATTTGCAACCATGCGAACAGCCGAGCACATGGTTCATGGTATAATCTCCGTACTCGACACCAGTTCGGTAAAGCATACTCTTTCTTTCTATGTATCCTGCCACTTTCATCATTTCACCCACTTTATTGATACAGTCTTACCATGACCTTCCGACATAAAACTCGATGGTTTGCCTTTTTCTGTTAAACTCTTATTTCTATGCACCGCAAGATGTCCTTCTTTTTCTAATGCCCTGAGGACTTTGGCGATTTCTCCCGGCTTACAAATTGCACCGTATTTTACAAAGAATACAGCCTGTGCCTCGGTAAGAGATGTCCATTCACTGCACTGCGAAAAATGCTCGGTGACTCGTTCTCTTATTGTAGCATCATCAACAATCTGATTATTGATATCTTCTTGGAAAAGTGTCATCTGTCCACCGCTTTGAATATCTTTCAAAAGTTCCCAGCGGTTACAGATGTTTTCTGCCATTAGAACACAACCAGAAGGGTGATTTGTCGCATGAATCATTCTATACTTTGTATGCTGTCCCGCTTTTAAGCGGATGGGCATATTCAGAACATATGTATAGCTTTCACTTAACCGCTGACAATACTGCTCGGAGAAGTATTCTTCGGCTTTGTAGCCGTCAATTGCGCCGCTTTTATATTGCGCGATGATTGCTTTCCAGTAGTCACCTCCTGCTATGCGGTTCAACGCCTCTATTGATTTGTCCGTTGCATCGAGTATGGTGGGCTCATACTCGATAAGGTCATCAAAGAATCCGCTATCGTCGACTTTGAATGTTGTACCCATAGCGTTACAGGCTTCTCGTATAAAGCCGAACGAATTCATGTTTATCAGCAATTCTATGGTGTAAAACTGTCCATTGGCAAAGGCATCGAATTTTGAACAGTCAAGTGCCTTAATACCATATGGATCTATGTACAAAAAAACATTGCAGCCGGTCT
>CAYZQU010000066.1:0-4729 GCA_964480645.1 uncultured Ruminococcus sp.
GGAACGACTCGGCGGATTTGATGAACCCGCTCGCCGCTGCTGGCCGCGAGGAGCGGAATTTTGTCTTGCCTGCTGCATTATATCCTCCTTATTTTAATAGCAAATCGAGATTTAAATAGCAAATCCAAAACCGTTCAGACGAGCAAAGCTCGTCTGAACTCGCCTGCTTGTCACGTCACACCGCTTTGCGGTGTGACGTGACAAGCGCGTTTTGAATTTGCATTTCACTCGGGAAAACCGCCGTGAAACATTGCGTTTCGACTTGAGAACTCACGCAACATACATAAAGTATCCGAAAACCACCGCCAACGCGCCGCAAATCGCCGCTGTCAGCGAAAATACCACATCAATTTTGACCTCGCTCCAACCGGAAAGCTCAAAATGATGATGAATCGGAGTCATTTTAAACAAACGCTTTCCCTCTTTGGTATGGTGAATACGTTTGGTAATTTTGAACACTGTGGACTGAATCACCACCGACAGTGCCTCCAGAATATACACCATCGCAGCGACTACCATCAGGAATTCCGCTCCGCAGCCCAATCCGACCGCGCACACAACGCCCCCAAGGAACATCGACCCCGTGTCGCCCATAAACACCTTCGCGGGAGGGAAATTCCACATCAGAAAGCCAATGCAGCCGCCCGCCGTACAGAATGTCAACAGTTCCTCGCCGAACATTCCCAACATTCCCGAAATCATAGCGAACGCAGCCATATATACCACTGTTACCGAGCTGCAAAGTCCGTCAATGCCATCGGTGAGGTTCACGGAATTTACAAGATACAGGATCCCCAATCCCACAATCGGATAATACAGCAACCCCATATCCCACTGTCCCCACGGAAATGTTATCACTGTTCGCGCAAGACCGCTTACGTACATTGTCGCAAAATACGCGGCGATTATCATAACTTGAAAGATGATTTTCTGAATCGGAGTCAAGCCCTCATTATGCTTTTTCTTTACCTTGATAAAGTCGTCCAGAAAACCCATAAAGCCGAACGCCACAGCCATAACAAGTCCCGAGACCGAACGCGTAAGCTCCGCCTTATCGAGAACGGATTCGCTCATTATCGAAAGAGCCAGCATTCCCGCAGCGAACGACAATACAACCGCGATTATAAACATCACGCCGCCCATTGTGGGAGTGCCCTCTTTTTTCGCCTTGTGCCATTTGGGACCGATGTCCAATATGGTTTGTCCGTACTTCAGCTTGTGCAGCAGCGGAATCAGCCAGAATCCCGTGAGCCACGTCAGTGCAAACGCCACGCAAGCCGCTATTACGAACATCAATATGTTTTCATTACCCACGATTTTCACCTATTTTATCCGCAATCTCTTCCATCTTCATTCCACGGCTGCCCTTAAAGAGAATCGTATCGCCGCTTTTAATATTCTCCAGAAGCATTTGTGTAAGCTCCGCTTTGTTTTCACTGTAATAAGCGTGGATTCCGTGTTTTTCAAGCTCCAGAGCGAGGGCATGCATTTCTCTGCCATACAGGAAAATCAACTCGGCGTTTTCCGTAACCACATCCGCCAAACCCGCGTGAAGAGCCTTAGACTGCTCTCCAAGCTCCAACATATCTCCAAGAACCGCGACCTTGCGTCCGGCAGACGAGCTTCCGTTCATTGAATGCAGAACCGCCATTGACGAACGCATTGACGTTGGACTTGCGTTATAACAATCGAGTATCAGCGTCAAATCGCCGCGACGCTCGATTTTCTGGCGCATTCCGCTGGATTCGTAATTCATAAACGCGGGGATTATCTCCTCCGCTGTCATTCCGTACTCGATTCCGACAGCAAACGCCGCGAGAGCGTTCAGCACATGATGTTTCCCGACAGCGGGAACACGCGCTTCATACAACTTGCCGTCATAGTGCAGCGTGAATTCCATTGAGTTATCCGCCTGATTTATGTTATCCGCGTAGACGTCATTTTTGTCGGTTAAGCCGAAACGGACTATTCTGCGCTCAAGCTCAACCTTGGAAAGATACTCGTCGTCGCCGTATATAATCAGCGGGGCGATACAGGACGCTCCGTCAAGAATCTCCGGCTTTGCCGCAAGGATATTCTCGCGCGTTTTTAACTGCTCGATATGGCAATAACCGATATTGGTTATCACGCAAAAATCGGGCATTGCGGTCTTTGACAGCAGACTGATTTCTCCGCGATCACTCATTCCCATTTCGATTACCGCCGCGCCGATATTCTCATTCAGACGGAACAGCGTCTGCGGAAGACCGATTTCATTATTGAAATTTCCCTCCGTCTTAAGGGTATTCCATTTCCCGGAAAGCACCGCGTAAATCATATCCTTGGTGGAGGTTTTGCCGACAGAACCGGTCACTCCGCACAAACGGATATCGAACTTACTGCGATAATACCTCGCCAGCATAAGCTGCGCGGTACGGGAATTTCCAACATAAATCACGGGAATTTCCGTTTTTACTGAACCTGCGGGTAGGTCGCTTATCGCGGCAGCCGCTCCTGATGCCGCCGCCTGCTTGATGAAATCGTTGCCATCGAAGCGTTCGCCTTTTATCGCGATAAACAACGCGCCCTCCTTGATTGTCCGCGTATCGGTCGATACCGAGGAGATTTTCACATCATCCCCGACTAATTTTCCGTTCGTTACCTGTGCTATTTCCTGTGTTGAAAACATCTCTCCACCTACTTATTTCTAAAATATTCTTCGACAATTTCACGTTCATCGAAGTGTAAATATTCATCGCCTACCGCCTGATAATCTTCGTGACCTTTGCCGCAGAGCGCGACTATATCTCCGCTTTGGGCAAGCTCCAACGCACGGATCACCGCCTTTTTACGGTCGACAAACTCCTCATAAGGGACTTCCTCGGAAATTCCGCGAACCACATCGTCAATGGTTTGCTGCGGGTCTTCGTGACGGGGACTGTCGGTAGTGACAATCAGCATATCCGAATACTCAGCCGCCGTTTTTCCCATATCGGGACGTTTACCCGCGTCGCGCTCTCCCGCCGCGCCGAACACCGTTATCAGTCTGTTCTTACACAACGGCTTCAGTGTGGACAAGAGCTGTTTAAGCCCGTCCTCGGTATGCGCGTAGTCGCGAATCACCGTAAAAGCGCCGCTATAAAGCGTCTCCAGCCGCCCGGAAACACCCTCGATTTTTTCAAGAGCGTCTATTACCTCATCCATCGGGATTCCTGTCAGATGAACGATTACCGCTGCTTCCGACGTATTTAATACATTGTACATTCCCGTCATTCTAAATCTCACGGGATAGCTCTTTTTTGCCATGCAATCTGTCAGAACAAATTCCGAACGGTCGGGCAGAAGCTTTACAAACTCAATTTTATAATCCGCGTCCTTTTCCGACGAAACCGTGTACACAGGCACTCCCGTTTCGCGGCAATGCTCCGCGATTTGCGCGCCGTATGGATCGTCGATGTTTATAACTGCGTTTTGGCACATATCAAACAATCGCCGCTTGGCGAGATAATAATTTTCCATTGTGCCGTGATAGTCCAGATGGTCGCGCGTGAGATTGGTAAACGCCGCCGCTGTGAAGTTCTCTGCCGCAAACCGATACTGCGCCAACGCCTGAGAGCTTGCCTCGATAAAGCAATACTCTGTACCGAGTTCACGCATTTCTGCGAACAATTCATACAAACGGCGTGGTTCAGGAGTTGTGGGCGGTCCATCGTGAGAGTAGACCAGTTTTCCACCCGTATCTGTGCCCAATGTGCCGATTATACCGCTTGAATGTCCCAGAATCCGCACTATCTGCGCGCACAGGTTCACTACGGTGGTTTTGCCGTTCGTTCCCGTAACGGCGCACAGTTTTAACCCGCGAGTGGGATTTCCGTAAAAATTGGACAACAGTCGCGCGTAAATCTCACGTGTAGACCAAACGGTCACTTCATTGTTTAGTCCAATAGGACGTTCCGTAACCACTGCCGCGCATTCTCCGTGCAAGCTCTCCGCCACGGAATGTCCATCAAAGTGTTCACCCTTTATACAAACGAACACGAATCCGTTTTTCACCTCGCGGCTGTCGGAGGTTACGCCCGCGACCTTTGAATCCGCAAGGGATTCGGAAACCTCGCAAATCTCCGTGAATAACTCTCTGACTGTCATAAGCTCCTGTAAACCCCTTATTTTAATAGTAAATCCAAAACCGTGCAAATGAAATCCGCTATGCGGATTTCATTTGCACTCGCCTGAGCGTCACAGCATACGCGTAGCGTATGCTGTGACGCTCGCGTTTTGGATTTGCACTGCACCCCATAACGTTGATTTAGTTATCACGCGTATCCACTCGGAACGTAACCTCGATTACCGACCCTTTTTCCAACGTCGCACCCGCGTTCACACTTTGGGAAACCGCTTTGGCTTCGGAGTTGGAGGCAGCTCCGCCGATTACCTTTATGTTGAAGCCCGCGTCGGTGATCGCGTTATTAGCGGCTGTCAAATCCATACCTATTACATTGGGAACACTTGCCGTTTCACTTTCAGCACCGCCCATATACAGCACCACGGTAGACCCTTTTGGAACATTCATTCCCGAATATGGAATCTGATTTGTAACTAACGCTTCTGTCCCGGAGTCGTCACCGACTATTCTTACCTGAAAACCTTGCTCAACAAGCGCGCTTTGCGCTCTCATGGAATTCTGTCCGATTACATACGGAACTACTGCGTCCATTTTAGCTTGTTCCTCAGCAGTATAGGTGGGATAAAT
>CAYZQU010000066.1:4739-8607 GCA_964480645.1 uncultured Ruminococcus sp.
GACCCTCGCTGAATACCGCAGAAACTATTGGCGCGCCAACCGCCGAACCATAATAAGACGAGCCGCCTGTTGGAGAATCAACTGCCACAAGCATTACGATCTCCGGGTCATCCATCGGGACTGCCGCCGCAAATGTAGCGACATAGTGCATTTTTGCGCCCGCCGCCTCGCCGCCTGCCGCGTTAAACTCATCAACTTTCTCGGCTGTTCCCGACTTTCCGCCGATTCGGTAGCCCTCGATATAGGCGTTTGTGCCGCCGTTTTCCGAAACGATGGTCTCCCAGATGGTGCGCATCTGCTTCGATGTTTCTTCGCTGATTACCTGGCGTTTTACCTGCGGCTCTATTGTTTCGATTACATTGCCGTTACTATCAAGAATTTTGTCCACAAGGTGCGGAGTAACAAGATGTCCGCCGTTTACCACTGCGCACAACGCTGTACACATCTGTATCGGCGTGATTTTATGCGACTGTCCGAACGCAGATGTCGCAAGCTCTACGGGACCCATTTTATCGCGCGTATAGAAAATACTGTCTGCCTCGCCGGGAAGGTCGATTCCCGTGGGACGCGTAAATCCAAACGCTTCATAATAGCTTGAGAACTTATCCGCGCCGAGTTTTGCGCCTATTTGCATAAACGCGGGGTTACAGGACTTGGTTATTGCCTCCTGAGTGGTCAGCGTTCCGTGACCGCCCCAATTCCAGCAGTGAATATACTGTCCCGCGACATCCATTCCACCCTCACAGGTGAACGTGGAATTCATATCTATTACCTCTGCGTCCAGACCCGCCGCGCAGGTGATGGTCTTGAATACCGAACCGGGGTTGTAAAGCTCGACAACTGCCTTGTTTTTCCATTGCTGCTCGCGGAGGGTGGCTTCCAGTTTGTCACATTCCTCCTCAGACGCGCCTGACGCTTTCAGAGCGTCAAGCTGTCCCCTTTCGTATGTTCCGACAATCTCACTCGGATTATTCAAATCGAACGAGGGAACGGTTGCCATTGCGATAACTCCGCCCGTTTTGCAGTTCATTATAATGCCCGTAGCACGGTTGATTACATCATATTGAGATACGGTAAGCTCGAGATTTTTCTCAAGATAGTGTTGCATAACCTCGTCAAGCGTCAGCACAAGACTGTTTCCGTCGACGGCGGAAAAATAGTTGTCGTTGCGGTATTCCACGGCTCTGCCCTGTCCGTCCTTTATGTAGAATGCCTTGCCGTCCGTGCCGCGAAGGTACTCATCGTAATACGCCTCAAGTCCGTAAACGCCGTCTCCGTCAAAATTGGTGAATCCGATTACCGTGGAGGCAAGACTTCCCGAGGGATAATAACGCTTGCTGGATTCCACGGCGTATACGCAATCCGACAGAATATTGTTATCTGAGAGAAACTGATTTATCTGTGTGACCTCAGGCTTTTCCACCTTGCGTTTGGCAATATAGTAATACGAATTGCCATAATTATCGCAAGCGTCTTTCATTCCGTCGGGAGAGATGTCAAGAATCTTTGAAAGATTCTCGCATATCAAATCCGCAAGCGGAACATACGGCTCGATGGTTTCGCCCTCTTTGAGATTTTTTACGCGCTTGTCGTACGCCTGTCGACGCTCCTCATCAGCCTTATGGATCGGCGTGGGGGCTAAGATTATATCCCACACTGTGGAGCTTTGTGCGAGGACGCTTCCATTCGCGTCATATATAGTGCCGCGATTTGCCTTGATGGTAAGCTCGGACATCTGCTGACGATTGGCGAGAACTCGCCACTGGTCGCCGTCCAGAACGGTAAACTTCAGCAGATGATATCCCACGAACGCCGAAAATCCCACTATACATACTAGAATGAACATCTGTCGCCCGCGCGTGCCGATAAGGGGCTTTTTCTCCGCGTCCTCGGCGTCCTTTTTTTTCAGGAAGTCGACAAACCTACGGAACAATCCGCGGTTATCCCTTTTGTTCCTTGAACTATGCATATCTCCCAAAACGCATTCCTCCACTATATCTTCTTTTGATAAAACGGATAACGGATTTCCAAATCAAATCCCATTTTTTTATAAAACTCATCGTCCGAGATGACATAAGCGCACCTTGCGCCCAACCCCCGACATCTGTTTAACGCTTCGTATACAACGGCTCTGCCCAGACCGTTTCCTCTGTGTTCGGGAATTACGCAAACGGGTTCTACATACGCGTAATCCGTCCTGCTGTCGTACCAGCAGGTGCAGTGTGCCAGATGCTCCCCTGATTCGTCAACGGCGGAAACCGACAAAGCAGCGTTTCTGTGCGGATACGCGTCAATCGGTATCACGCCTTCTTCCGTCAAGCTTTTTTCAAACTCTCGCAAATCATTTCCGTGGTCAAAACCCTTCCACAGTGCCAAACGGTACGCGCGTTCATCATTCGGGAAGTTCACATCACGAATCATTATATTGTTCGGAAAGCTATAAGCCAAGTCCTTATCAAGAGTGATTTTCATAATCGGTTCGCATTGCTCCGATTTTCGGAATCCTTTTTCCTCAAGAATCGAAATCAGTGTCTTATCGTCATCCCGCGCGCAGATTCCAAGTCCGGTTTCGTTTTGCAAGCGCTCCCACGCGTAATCGACAATCTCCGGGAGGATTTTCTCATATCCGGGCAGTGTTCCGCAAAAGCACTCGCCCAAAAACAAGTCAAAAACAGCAATTCCCACGACTTTTCCGTCAAGAACCCAAATACCTATCAAATCCGCCAGCTTCTTGTCGAACAATGGATGAAAATACGCCCATTCCCACCTTGCATAATTCCAGTTGATGTACTTTTTATCATTATTCAATTCAACAAAAAAATTATAGACCGCCTGATAATACTCAATATTAAAGCTCTTACATTCGGGCTTCATAATCACTCTCCCCAAATCAAAAAAGCAAAGCCGAATCAAGCCGGCTTTGCTGATTTAATCATAACGCATTATGCCGACAGCCACGGGGCTTGTTCACCCCTATATTATGCCGTCAGAATCCAATGTATTCCAAAAAGTCCCCAAAGCCTTTCTTAATCGAACCGAGAAATCCCGCGCTTTCATCGGGAACGGTTTCAATAAGGCTTTCGGTGTTTACACTGATGTATTTTTTCTGATGTGTGCCAACCTTGGTCATTCCGAGGTTTTCGGTAGCGTATTTCTCGATAAATCCAATATTTACCTTACTGTCAAGCTTGCTTTGAAGCAGCGCGTTGTCTTCCTGCGCCTCTGCCAATATCGACCTCTGCCGCGAAACCATCCGAGCCGCGTCATCGTTTTTTGTATTGTAGTAATTCACCGAGAAAAGCGCCGCGAAAACCGCCACAGCGGTTGCAAATATCAGCAGCTTGCTGCCGCTTTTCGATACTGAAAGCTGCGGAGCCATTCGGATTTTCCGCGCTTCTTCGTCCTTTTTGCGTTGTTTCTCGCGCTGCTCACGTCCGGACATATCAAATCTTGATAAATCATACGCAAGGTTAGTGTTGTCATTATATTGCATTTCTTTCACTTCCAATTTCTTTTTTATTTAATGCCTGATTTTTCTGATTATCCTCAATTTTGCGCTTCGGCTTCTGGAATTTGATTCCAGTTCATCAGTACTCGGTGTAATCGGTTTTTTTGTAATCAATTCACCGCGCGGCAATTTTCCGCACACGCATACCGGAAATTCGGGCGGACACGTGCAACCCGTGCAGAATTCTCGAAAACGATTCTTGACGATTCTGTCCTCCAACGAATGGAATGTAATCACCGACATTCTTCCGCCGATTTTCAGACGGTTAAATCCGATTTCCAGAACCGAATCCAACGCGTCTAGTTCACCGTTCACCTCGATACGAATTGCCTGAAAGCTTTTACGGCACGGATTTTTCTC
>CAYZQU010000067.1:0-8539 GCA_964480645.1 uncultured Ruminococcus sp.
CGTGTAATCGGATACCATATATTGGGAATCAATTCCCAACAAGGGCGCTGACTCGCACAATGCGTCCTCGACAAAGACCTCGTTTTTATTCCAAATCTCGGAGAGTTGTTCCCAAGTTTTGCCATCTGCAAGGAGCGAATCCCAGTGCTTTTTCTCGCCCTTGGGGGAATCCTCTTCAAATCCGTACCCCGAGCCGTCTCCGACAATTACTGTGTCGGTTTCTTTGCCGCCGCTGCTCAGCTTGATTATCGCGAAATCGCTGTCCACGACCTCCACGGAAAAGCTGATTGCATTCATGTCAGCGACTATCTTCGGAACATCGTCCGATTCCGACGCAAACGTTACCCAGCCGCACTCGCTGAATGCGAGCAGATATGACTTCGCCGCCTCGTCCTCCGCACACGGAACGAATCCGCGCTTTGCCATTACCGCATTGAACGCGCTTATAAAGCCCGCTCTGTCGGTGTTGTTCTTGATTTGCATTGTTGTTGAAAATCTTCCCATATATGACTCCAATCAATACTTCAATCCCCTGTCCTTTACATACTTTTGCATTACGGCGCGGGTATGCGCGGTTCGGTCGAGGTCGCCTTTTACCACCGATTCGTATGTTTTCCCGCGGACAGTGTAGGATTGGACAATATCGGGCTGCGGTACAAAATCATCCAGATAAAGCTCGCGATTAGATTCCATAGGGTCAGGCTCGGGAAAATGCCCACGATTTGCCCAATCCTTGAAGTCCGCGCCGTACTTAATCAGCAGGTCGAACAGCGCGACAAGCTGCTGCTCAGCCTTTTTATGTACATCGGAATATACATCGCTTTCAAGCACATATTCAGCGTCATTAATCGTTGTATTCAGCGCGTCAAATCCGTTGGACGCGCGTTTATTCGGGTCTGCGCCGCGCTTTAACAGTTCCTCCACAACGGTTAATCCTCGGTTGGAAACATCAAGCTTACGATAGCACAGACTATGCAACACCATTCTGGTTGCGTCATGAAGTACAGGACAGCGCACTCCGGGGTCGTCGTCCTCCGCCTCCATAAAGTTTACATCCGCTCCGTTCTCCATCAGATAATCAATAATTTCAAAGGCATGAATCTTCATAGCTACTTGCAGCGGCGATTGACCGTTATCCTTTTTGGGCGGCGGTGTGGCAACGCAGTTCACCAACTCAGGTTTCTTCTCGATTATTTCTTTTACCTCGTCCAGATTTTCCTGTCTGATTGCCTTGAACAGCTTTTTCATTTTTTCCTCCCATAAATTTCACATTCACAATTTGCCTTAAAATTGTAAACTGGCTTGATATTTTCGATAATCTCAACGGTATCATCGAGATTTTCAACAATATCATTCAGTGATTTATATGCCATAGGACGCTCATCAAGCGTATCCTCGCCAACGGAGGTCGTGTAAATTCCCGACATTTCGTTTTGGAAATCCTCAACCGAGAAATTCAGCTTTGCTTGATTACGCGAGAACAGCCGCCCCGCTCCATGCGGAGCGGAATAGTTGTAATCGGGATTTCCCTTGCCCTTACAGATAAGACTTCCGTCACGCATATTTATCGGAATCAGCAGGATTTCGCCGGTTTGCGCGCTTACCGAGCCTTTCCGCAGAATCATCTTGTCGATGTCTATATAATTGTGAATCGTGGTAAACTGCTCATCAATGTGCAGTCCCATTCCGTTCACAATCTCGTCAACCATGGCTTTTCGGTTTAACACGGCGAACTTCTGGACAATCTTCATATCGTGAATATACGAATCAAACAACTCCCCCTCGCAATACGCGAGGTCTTTGGGAATATCGGGGAATTTTCGCTGATATTCCCTAAGTGCCGCTTGAATTTCGCTTTGACGGTTCTGCTTTTTCAGAGAATTCACAATCGCGTCAATTTCCTGTCTGTCCGGCTTTGAAAGCCGTTTGTATGCCTCGTTCTGATAGAATTTGGCTGTTTCTACGCCCAAATGACGAGAGCCGGAATGAATAATCAAATACAAATTTCCATTCTTATCCCTGTCAACCTCAATAAAGTGATTCCCGCCGCCGAGCGTCCCGACGCTGAGCTTCGCGCGATCGGGATTGATATGCGCGGCGCATTTAAGGCTTTTCAGATTCGCTTCTTGAGCGTATTTATGCCTGAACGAACGGATATTCATACCCGCCGGAATATTTTCGTGAATGAAGTCGTCCAGCTTTTTTAGGTCAACGTCTTTCTCTCTCAGCTTTACGGTTTCCATTCCACAGCCAATATCCACGCCGACAAGATTCGGAACAATCTTATCGGTTATAGTCATTGTTGTTCCTATGACACACCCCGCGCCTCCGTGAACATCGGGCATAATAGCTATGTGCCGGTTCTCGGTAAACGGCTGATTAAGAAGCTCGATTATCTGCGATGTCGCTTCATCATCAATGACGCTTGCGTAAACATTCGCCGTATTGTATTTTCCTTTTAGAATCATCATAGCAATTTCTCCCTTTAAGATGTATCACTCAAAATATCCGCAAAGCTCTCCCTTTTGGATGATGTGTTCCCGTGCCGATTTAAGCACCTTTCCCTTAAAACAGAACGACTTTAATCCAAGGGAGCAATCAAGCGCATAAACAGTAAACCGATACCTGTGCGTTTTACCCTGCGGCGGCTTCGGACCTGCGTAACGATGAACCCCGTACCCGATTCCCTGAACGGCGTTATCAAGGCTTGCGATAAATTTCCCGCACGGAATAGCTCTCGGAATATTCGTTGCCGCGGGGATATTCCAAATCACCCAATGTGTGAAATTCTTTATCGGGTGTGACAAATCCTCAAGAGTGACAATAAACGTCTTAGCGTCCGTCGATAAGTTATTTATAACGAACTCGGGCGAACTGTCTTCTCCGCGTCCGGTAAACTGCCGCTGAAACTTGCCGTCAACGGTTA
This sequence comes from uncultured Ruminococcus sp., assembly GCA_964480645.1. GTDB lineage: Bacteria > Bacillota > Clostridia > Oscillospirales > Ruminococcaceae > CAG-115. Next base: position 2,927 of record CAYZQU010000067.1, read on the forward strand.
TCGCTTCGCAGGTAAATTCAAGAGTATCCATTCACTCACCTCAAAAATCGAAATCAAAGCCCTCCAGCGCGTCAATCTGCTCTTGTGACGCGGAATCCAACTCAGCATTAACAATTTCGCTTACCTCCGCGCCGTTAAGTCCCCAAACCTCACCGAGATTCTCGGCAATGCTGTCCTTTTCGGTTGGTGAAAAATCCGCGAACGCGCGGCGCAAAAATACAAGCGCACGCTTAAATTCCTCATCGTCAAGACTCTGCACATACTCGTCAAGGCTCTCCCAAAGCGATTGTCGCGCAATCAACGCGTAACGGTTCTTCATTGTCAGTCCCTCAAACCAACCCGCGCCCAAATCGGCGGGAGTGCCTAGCGACAATCGCCGCGAGACCTCGATTTTTAATTGAGCATTGGTCATTTGATTCCGCTCCAGAAGAACCGCCGCCGCGAATCCGGAAAGCTTGGTGTTCAAATCATCGCGCCCTGTGACCTCCCACAATGCTTGAATCCAAGTATCCGTGTCAAGGAAACCCTGCGCCAGCTCCACGGAATTTAACGTATCCATCGCCTCGGCAATCGGCTGACTTGCCGCGTCGTCGCACACGCACTCCACTGGCAGAATCAGACACGCGCGCAGATATAACTGCTCCAGAAGCGGCTTGATTGGCTCACAATCTGCCTTTCGGATATCGCCGTATGTGATGGAATTTGACAGCCGAAACGCGGTTTTCGCCAGCTCCTCAAACGAAACAGCGTCCACCGCCATTGTCTGAAGTGCAGAAGCCGCATAACTCGCCGCGTTGCCCATTCCGCAAAAGAACGCGTCTTCAATTGCCAAGGCAACCTCGGACATATTCTGTGCCTGCTCTACGCGCTCTTTCAACTCAAATGCCGCCGCAAGCTCCACCGTGTCGCCCTTAAGAGCGGACTCCACCAACGTGATTTCCGCCTCGGGCGTCCATACCAAAGACCATTCCTCACGCCAGGTAGCGTTATCCTGGTCTGACTTCCGATATTGCGCAAACGGAATGTTCAACACCCGCAATTTATGCAAAAAGAACGAACGGTTCAAATCCAGAAACGCGGATTTTTCACTCGATGCGCGGCGGTTTTCACGCAAATCCAGTGACAAATCCTGCGCGGTCGCGGAACGGTATTTCTCCAGATTCAGCTCCTTTAATTTGCGGTAAAAATCGTCCTGAATACTTGTGCGCGAAACACCCTCGGGCAGTTCGCCGATTTTCGTACCGATTTCAACATCCGATGTCGCAATCGAAATTGCCGCGAAACTTCCCTCACCGATACAAGTCTGCGCCGCGTCACGCAAATCTCTCAACACGGGCATGCTCCCCTCGCCGCCGCGTATTTCGGCGAGTGATTTCGCGAGCCGAACAGCCTCAATTACTTGCGCCGAGGACGCGGCATTACCCTTTTGACGCTGAAGCTCCGCTATTTTCGTAAGATACGCGTTCGCCGTAAACAGCCTGTCTCCACGGTTCAAGCCCTCCCAAATCAGCTCATAATACGCGGGAGCTTTGTTCCCCGCGCCGTATCCCGAACGCGTGGAAAGCCTGTAATAAGAGTATGGCATAAGTGTGTGAAAACATTCCGTTTTCGGAAATTCGGGAATTTTTTCGGGCTTATCCCACGTTTTCAGTCCCTCAACGTGATACGAACCTGTCACCACGACGATTTTCTCCGGTGCGATTCCCGATTCCACCACCTCGCGGATTACATTTCGCATGTAGATTTCACGCATTTGCAGCTCAGCAAAATCGTGATCGTTCTCGGAACTGAACTCCCGAATTTTTGCGCCGAACAGATTCGCTCCCTCGTGGTAGGCTTCCGCGTCCGCGCAATGCTCCAGAACACGCTCCCAGAACGTTTCGTGAGAATCCTCACCGCTGAGGATATCCAGTTTATCATAAACAGACGGTTCAGGCTCTTTAATCTCCTCGGATTCTTCCGATTCCTCGATTTCATCTTCGGACTCATCATCCGAATCCTCGGATTCAACCTTTTCAAGTGCCAAAAATGTTTCGCTTGGCAAATCCATAAACCGCGCTTTTACGCCGTTCTCCCTGCACCATAAAATTGCCTGATATTCGGGAGAATACTCCGCGAACGGATACAGAATCGTCCTCACGGGAATGTTTTTCGTGTACGCCAGAATCGCGAACGGAGGCTTGGTTTCCACACGCGTAATATCACTTAGAACGTCCTCAAAGTCGCTCGGAGCTTCGATTATCACCACTTCGGGCTTAAGATTATCCAGAAATTTCCTCAGATAAAACGCTCCCGCAGGCGACAAATGGCGGATTCCGAAAAAATTTACCCCGCTCATTCGTTTAACTCCCGACACGCTTTGTACAAATCACTCCACGCGGAGCCGCGCTTCTTCATAATATTCTCCAAATACTCCTTCCACGCAATAGAGTCCTTGGATTCGTCCTTTACAATCGCGCCCTGAAGCCCCGCCGCAACGTCCTCGGCGGTAATTTCACCGTTTCCGAAGCTGCCTGCCAATGCCATACTGTTGCACAACAGCGAGATTGCCTCGGCAGTGGACAATACTCCGCTGGGAGCTTTTACCTTCTGCTTTTTGTCAAGGGTTTCGCCGTTGCGCATTTCTCTGAAAATCGTGCAAATTTTCTCGATAACCTCGTCCTTAGGGAGCGCGGCATTGAGATCAAGACCTCCCGAAAGCTGTGATACGCGTGACTTGACAATCTCCATTTCCTCGCCGAGAGTTTCGGGCGCGGGAAGCACCACGATATTGAAACGGCGTTTCAATGCCGCCGACATATCGTTTACACCCTTGTCGCGGGTATTCGCGGTGGCGATTACGGAGAACCCCTTCTTCGCGGGAACTTCCATTGCCAGCTCCGGCACGGAAATCCGCTTTTCGGAGAGCAGTGAAATCAAAGTATCCTGAACCTCAGAAGCACAACGCGAAATTTCCTCCACGCGCGCCAGAGTGCCCGTTTCCATTGCCGTAAAAACGGGACTTTTCAGCATTGCCGCTTCACTAGGACCGTTCGCGATAAGCATCGCGTAATTCCACGAATAACGGATTTGTTCCTCGGTAGTACCCGCTGTGCCTTGAATCACCTGCCCGGAGTTTCCGTTGATTGCCGCCGCGAGATGTTCCGAAAGCCAGCTTTTTGCCGTTCCGGGTTCGCCGATAAGCAATAATGCCCTGTCCGTAACAAGCGTGGCGATGGCGATTTCCACCAGTCGCTCGTGACCGATGTATTTCGGCGTGATAACCGTTTTACCGACTTTTCCGCCACAAATGTAAGTTTTTACCGATTTCGGCGACATTCTCCACCCTTGTGGAATTGGATCTTTTTCCGCTTTGATAAGCGCGTTAAGCTCCTCCTCAAACAATTTTTCCGCCGGTAATCTTAAAATCTGTTGTTCCATAAAATCTCCTTATTTTAATAGCAAATTCAAAACCACGCAAACAAAAATAGCTGCGCTATTTTTATTTGCGTTCGCTAAGCGACCCGTCACACGCTATGCGTGTGACGCGCCGCTTGCGTTTTGAATTTGCCTGCGTTTTTCAAACGTTATTATGAAATATAACGCTCGCTTTCGCGATTTGCCTGCGTGTTTAAACACAATCAGCCATATTCCCTTTCCATCCGGTTCCAAAAATCCTCGATTTCCTCCTTGGTGAGCTTTGTTTTCAGCTTACCGCTTCGCATCGCCTCATAGACTTCCTTCACCTCATTAAGCTTATAGGAATCATCGCCGAAAATGCAGTTAACCAGTCCGAAAACATCCCATTTGTCGCTATCCGGGTGGTTTTTCAGGTACTTCATCGCCAAACCCTTAACATTTTGAACATTCAGCTTCCGCAGATTCAGCAGAACTCCGCGTCCGCCTGTGTGGGATTTTGTCGTGCCTTGTTCGATAAAGTGATTCTCCAGTTTCTTACAAAACTCCTTATCATCAAGATCAATCCATTCCGCCAAAATCGAGGATATTTCACAAGTTGGGTATTTGATAAGCGTATCTGAAATCGCGCCCTTTATCGGCTGATTCAGCGGTTTAGACGTATAACAATCCCACCTGTCCGTGATGTCATTGCGTTCCGTTATTGACAAACGATATTCCTTATCCATGAAAACTATCAAATTCAAAGCCTCTATAATCGGACTTGTATATACCGCGTGACTGTCAAAATACTCGTTCTCGTATTCCTCCGCGTCTATCAGAAATTGCAATATGTCCAGCTCGTCCGCATTCTCGGAGGGATTTTTCGGCGCGGATTTTGACTTTGACTTAGCTTTCGACTCCTTCAAAATAGATGTATACACGCTCTTGACTTGTTCGTCAATCCACTTTGAGCAGTCCTCATCACCGAGCAGACGCGTTATCGCTTCGGCATAAACGAACCTCCCCTTTGTTTCGGGAGCGTTGTTCAGTTCAAGCGCAAGCGACTTCAAGCCCGCGTTGTCTGTCATTATGATAGCTTTACCGAGCAGATTGTCAAACGATTCAATTATCTTATCGGAGTTGTGTTCGCGGTAGATTTTCTCGATTTCCGATCCGAATTTGCCATACATCGCGTCAAGGTATACTTCTAGCTCAATGGGATTCTTTTTTACCAAGACCTCAAGCGGAACTTTATTGCAGGACTGCTCAATCAGCCGCGCCGTGAGCTTGCTTGACCACTCGGAGGATGCGTAAGGCAGCAGCTTCAGCACATCAATGGATTTTTTCTTTGAATATTCCTCAAAAAACGCTGCGGACTCTTCGCAGTCCAGTTTTATAAGCGCAACCAACGCCGCCTGCTTTAACTTTCCTTTCTCAGTCTTGGACAGCTCAATCAGCTTTTCCGCGTTTTTCTCGTCGTGCCGCAAAGCATAAATCAACAGTTTGCGGACATCCTTTTCCGATTCCTCAAGCTGATTCAGATAAAACTCGTTCTCGGAAGCACCGCCGATTTTATCAATAACGTTGATTCGACGAACCATATCTTTTTTTCCTTTGGGGTCGAATCCGTTTTTCAGCAGTGGGAGCATTTCGCTCCCCATACCGCATACAACCTCCTCGACTTTATCCGCAAGCTCCGAGTAACTCGCGCCCAGACCCGCCGCCAGAGCGGGACGTACGCGGTAATCGCGCAACAGCTCGGGGCTGTTCTCGGAAATCTCCTTGAACGTGTTGTAGTTACCGCTGCCTTTGGTTGTCAGCGCGTTTACGACTGCCGAAATCCGCGAATACGGCGCGTCAATCATTTCACCGCCACCGATGGTTTCAAGCTCCTCGATTTCGCCCTTGACCTCGACAGTACCGAGCGTGGTGATTACGGAATCCACAAATGTAATCGTATCCAACAGATTCGCGGGGGAGTTATCCGCAAGGAGATTCCGCGTCATTTCACCGATTTTCGCGAACACTGGAGAGGCTTTCTCTAATGTAGCGAATCCCTCCACCGCCTTTTTCAAACGAAAATCCTCGGACAACAGATTTGTTCCCGCTATCGCCACTGCACGAAGTCGGGATTTAAGCTCGTAAATAGGTACGATGTTCATATTTAAATTTACAAATCCAAAACCACGCAAATAAAAATAGCTGCGCTATTTTTATTTGCGTTCGCTAAGCGAC
>CAYZQU010000068.1:0-8509 GCA_964480645.1 uncultured Ruminococcus sp.
ACATCGGCTCTTCCTCGTCCTCCTCGTCGTCATCATAGATGTTCTGTGCCGATAGAATCCGCCCATTAGCTATTCCGGCGGTCATAGTCATTTCCTTGAACATATAGTCGGGGGTAATCGGTTCGCCGTCCTCGTCAAGACCATTATACACATTACCGGTAAGTATATAAGTACGCGTATCGATCTGCTCAAGTGTGAACACCATCATCGGAGCGTAGATTATATCCTGATATGTTGCGAGCAGCTCAGCCATTTCTTCGGCGGAGATGCTGCCCGATTCGGAATCATTCATTGCGGTAATAATTTCCGCAAGCGTCTGATTCGCGTTCAAGTCGGTCGAATACACCCTTGTCACGGACATTGTGTTTCCGCTGTTCTGCCGAATATCCCCACAGAACACCAAATCGTGGGAATTCAGCATTACGAGAATATACAGCGCCAATGCCGCAGCAACGACCGCCACGGCGATAATTCCAACAACAACTTTCATATCTTGCTCCTTATCTTAAAAGCAAATTCAAAACCGCGCAAACGCTGACGCGTTTGTGCTCGCTAAGCGTTGCCACACACCCTGCGCGTGGGTGGCAACGCTTGCGTGTTGAATTTGCACGAATCACCAAAGCCTTACTTGGAACTTAAAACAGATAGAAATTCGTCCGCAAAGCGGACACCATAATTATCCGGTCTACATTATCAATTAATAACGCTGAACTTCAGACGCAATACAAATTGGTATCCCAATCGGGGACATACGGGTGATGCCGCATATACAGCTTATACTTTCTGTTCATTTCGGAAATCATCATCGGAATGGCAAACATATCCTCGTTTCGGTGATAAAGAGCAATATTCAGCTTTGGTCTGAATTCCGAGATGGTGTACCGCGCACCCTCAAGAGCGCGGCTTTCACTGCCCTCAACATCTATCTTGATATACGTTGCCGGCTCTCCGCGAAGCATCGTGTCGGTTTTCATCATCTTTACCTCGCGGAAACGCGCGGGATTTCGCGGCTTACCGTTCTCGGGAACAACTCTCCCGGAGCGCCCGCCGCGCAGGTTGAATGTCACGGTCGTATCTTCGTCCCATGCGCCGCAGTTATAGCACTCCATCAGTGCCGCGCCAATCATATACAGTGCGCGCTTCATACGGCGGTAATTTTTTACATCCGGCTCCATCGCGTAAATCTTTCTGAACTGAAGCGAGGTTTCGTTCATAAATTCCACAACCGTATCACCATTATACGCGCCGAGATCAACATAGATTTCCTCTGTTCCGATATTCAGAAGGTCGAATTTCTCCTCAGCGGGAGTTTCCACCTCGCGCAGAAAGTCAATTTTCCCTGTTAATTTGTAACGGATAACGTTCTCAAAAACCCGCTTGGATTGCTCGTCCGCGAGCATTTTGTACACCTTTTTCATTTCATCGGCGTGCGATTTTGCGTATTCCAGATCAAACAATCCATCGCCCGCTACCGGGACGCACGGAGCATACAACTCGTGTTTTGAGGCAACATCGTAAATATGCTCCATAACCTCGGGAATCTGCGAACCGAAACACGTCAGAATCACGAAGTCATCGCCGTACATCTCCTCAATCTCAGACAGCTTTCGCACCTTATACCCAAAAAAACTGTGACCGCGTACAAATTCATCGGAAGCCATTATCTCCGCAACAGCGATACCTTTGTCGTCCAGCACGCGCTTGATTTTCTCCGCGCCGTCGCCCATTCCGTACAAAACGATTTTCTTACGGGTTTTGCCAAGATATTGCCACAAATCCTCGTTTATTTCATCAATAAAAAACGCCATAATCAGCCTTCTTATTCAAAATTTTATGTGCCTTGCAAAAGCTACATTATATTCACCTTTTCGATTTCCTGAGTACACTCTACGAACAGATCCGCGACAAGCTCACTGCGCAGCGAGTACTGCTCCAGAATATCGTCAAAGCGCTCCCAGTCGGCGTTTATGTAAAGCATTGCCATCTCAAACACATCACTGTAAATTCCACCACGGCGCAACAGACCGCGTTTTATATCGTCCGTAAGAGGAAATTCATCAAGGACCTGCGCCAACGCGCGGTCTCTGCCAAATACCACCATTGACAACAGTCCCATAAGGTAAAACGATTCCGCGTTCTCGGCGGCATCGGGAATATTCAGCGCAATCTTCTTACAGAACTTTGCCATCAGCAGCGACAGACGAATCGCCTCGGCGCTTTCGTTATTCGTGATTTTCTGCATTCCCATCAGATACACCCACTCGCGCAGGTAATCCAATCCGAGAATCAGAATCGCCTGATTAATCGTGGAAACCTTGTTTGACATTCCGAAATACACGGAATTAATTAGCCTGAGAATTCTCTGGCACATCGCCGTATCGCGGGAGAGAATCTCAACAATATCGGAAATTTCCGGTTCGGGCTGCGCCATAAGCTGCATAACCTGCATCAGATTCACCGGAAGCGGCTGAACCGAGCTGCCCGACATAATCGAGGGCTTAGCGAAATAATACCCCTGCATATATGTACAGCCGAGCTTTTTGGCGAACTCGCATTCCTCGCGGCTTTCAACCTTTTCCGCAAGCATAATTTTGTTTGAATAACGGCACACATAAGCCGTCTCCTTAATGGATTTAAGCGATGTGCGGAAGTCAATTTTCACCAAATCGCACAGATTAAACAACTCGGTATATGCAGTGGAGTACTCAAAATCATCAAGAGCGATCATATACCCGCGCTCACGAAGCTCCAGCACCGCGTCAAGGAGGTTGTTGTCCGCAAGCTGATTTTCGAGAACCTCCACCACCAGAATATCGGGCGAAATCAGCTTGGGAAGCCCGCGCTTAAGCAGATTCCCGGTGAAATTGATAAACGCGCGCGCTCCTCCTATAACCTGCTTTACATCAAGGCCCATAAACGCGTTCTGAACCACGTCGGCAGTGGACTCGTCGCCCGAAACGCCGTCATACATATTCAGCTCGCCGTTGCTGCGATACAAAAGTTCGTATGCGTATACATTATTGTCACAATCAAGAATAGGCTGTCGCGCTACATAGAAATTCACTGAACAATTCCTCCCGGATTTATCAAAATTAACTTTTTTCGGCATTGCGGTATTGCCGTAAGCCGATGAAATTTTTTGTTCTTTTTTCTCTCCTCTTTGAGTATAAGGAGATATAAGTTCTGATTTATAGATAATATACCATCATTTCTATTATACACCATTTATTTGTTTTTTTCAATAACGCGACGAACATTTTGTACACTTTGCACAAATTTTCGATAGTATTTTTTACATTTCGTCAAACAGGAAACAACACAAAAAAATCCCCCGATTCAATTCGGGGGACGAAATTATGAAATCACGAAATCACGAAATCACGCTCATAGGGTCTATCCACTTGTCGCCTTGCTTTACGCCGATATGCAGGTGTGGCTCCTGAAGAATCTCAGCTTGATTGGTGTCGCCGGTCTTTCCGATGATTTCACCCTGCTTAACCTGAGCGCCGCTTTTGACATTCAGTTCCTTGGCAAGTCCGCAGTACTGAACGGTAAGCCCGTTGCTCTGCTCGATTGTGACGGTAACTCCCCAGACGGGATTGTTCTCAATCTGCTTAACCACACCCTCGGACATCGACTTGACCTCCGTTCCTAGATCGCAGAGAATATCGCAGCCGTCATGGGACTTCCACACGCCCAATGTCTGGGATTTCACAAGCTCGCCGTTACTGAACGGATTTGAAACCTCTCCTTCAACAGGCATAATGTTTCCAATCGCGACATTTACCGGTTTATTGACCGGCTCTGTGGGTTGGGATTCATCGGAGATTTTGCTTGAGGAGCTTGGCGTCTTGGAGCTGTTGTCCTTCGGAACGTTCGTAATTGGATTCTGAACCGGAACATCGGGTGTGGAAGCGGGAGTGTAGCTCCAGACGTTCGACGAGGTGTTCGTGACGGTAGGAACCATACGGCGAGTCGCCGACTGATATGCCGTCACTACTGCAACCGCCACAGCCGCCACACCAATCGCTGACGCTGCTGCTGTGATTTTCCAGTTGTTCTTATTCTGCTTTCTGTTCTTCATAAGATACTTCCTTTCGGTGATTTGTTTGCCTTTATGGGGGTATGTGGATAGTTTTACCGTTTTCTGGGAATTTATGCATTTAAAAAGCAAATTGAAAATTATCTGAAAATTCCGCAATTTGCATAAATTTCCACGGAAAAAAGTGAAAAAACATTTGACAAATCCACAAAAATATGAGATAATATAGATAATAAGCAATATAAATTCCTTGGAGGTACATAATGAATATCAAAAAAATTCTGGCAATGCTTATAGCGGCGGTGATATTCACATCGGGAATATCGGCGTTCGCGGAAACCGCAGAGCAGCCCGATGTTTCACAAACGGGCGGAACATCCGAAACACCCGATGACGAGGAACAAGGCGAGGGTTACACACCCGTTGACATCACCGGATATACACCGTGGGACGGTCATTCGGACTTTGAAAGCGGTGTAAATTATTACATAGACAAGCAGACCGACATAAATAAAAAGACCACACGTACATTGCCCGAGGGAAGCCGTCTGGTAATACGCGATGGCGGAGAACTGAGAATTTTTGTGGGAAGTGCCCTGAATCTTGACGGAGAACTGCTAATCGAGCCAAACGGAGCATTAACAATCTCCGGAACAATACAAACGAAAACAGCCACAAAAATAGACAATTTCGGAAGCTTTATTCTTACTCCCAGCGCTGTCGTGAATCTTTATACCACGATTGAATCATCGGAGGATTCACGAATCAACTGTGCCGGAACGCTGAACGTCTACAAAAGCGGCTCGATAAACGCGGCAGGCTCAACGACAATCCAAAGCGGAAGCGTCGTAACCGTTACGGGAAATTTTATTGTTCCCGAAAGCGGAAAGCTGTTTATGCGCGGACAACTGTTGTTGACACTCAGCGGGAAAATGGACGTTGCCGGATATATGTCGCTGTCCGGGGAGCTGCACAACAGCGGCACTCTAGAATTTCAGGAGTGGATAAAATACTACCGCTATGACACCGGAAAGATGATGCGCTCACCAAGCGGACGGTTCAACGACCACCGCAGAATAACAATTTCTCAGAGCCATCAATCCTCATCAAGCTCAACAAATATCAAGGGTATTGATGTATCTCGCTATCAGAACGCAATTGATTGGGAAAAGGTCGCGGCGTCGGGCGTGGAATTCGCGATGATTCGCTTGTCCCTCGGCTCTGTTGAGGATAAGTACAATGGCATGGACTCACGCGCGGACTATAACATTATCGAAGCCGGAAATGCGGGAATTCATGTGGGAGTTTACCACTATCTCAAGGCACACAATGTTGAAGAAGCCCGCGCCGAGGCGCAATTTATGCTCGGTTTGCTTGGAAATTACAAAATAGATTACCCCGTTGTGCTTGATATGGAAGAACCGTGGCAGTTGAATAATCTCACCAACGAAGAACGCACTGAAATGGCTCGCGTATTCATTGACGAGATTAAAGCGGCGGGGTACTACCCGATGTTGTACAGCAGCACCAACTGGCTGAACGGTTGTCTTGATATGGACAGGCTCTCCGATTTGGAGCTGTGGGTTGCCGACTGGCGCGGTTACTGCGGCTACGAGGGCGAACACGGAATATGGCAATATGGTGTCGCTCAGGTTTCCGGCATTGATGGCGAAGTCGATGTCAACATCGGCTATAAGGATTATGCGAAAATCATCAGAGATGGTGGATACAATCACTTGTCGTAACATAAACAAAATATTAGAAACTCCCTCGTAATGTAATGCGTTACGAGGGAGTTTCCTTTTTTGAGTGAACTGTGAAATTGTTGCTTTCTACAATATATACTCGAATTCTCTTTAGTAGAATTTATGTAATACAAAATTAACATTTATGTTATTTTGGTTGGTTGAATCTCACCATGAAATACTATATAATGATATTAGAAAATATTCATACTGATATTTAATAAGTTGTGTGATTATTTTTGATGAAAATCCGGCATTTGAGTTAGCGAGAATACGCTTAAATAATTTTGCGAAGGAGGGATTCTCAAAGATAGTCAACAATTTTATAATTATCTTTTAAATCTGCTTATTCAAAGGAGGATTGGCAAAAGTGCATTTGATGATTGCACAAACCTATCTAACGTCAAAATAAACGGAAGTATATACACAATCGGCGATTCGGCATTTGCGGATTGTGTTAATCTGCGCGAATTAACCATTCCGAATGGTGCTTTTTCAATCGGAGCATATTCGTTTGAAGGCAGCGGTCTGAACACTGTTACAATACCTAAAAGTGTTGAGATCATCGACAAAACTGCGTTCTCCGGTAAAAGAATCTATCAAAATGGTGTTCTAATGTATTATGAATCGCCGAAAATTGAAACCATTATCTACGGTGGCACAGAGGAACAATGGGATAGGTTATTGGAATCAAGCGAATGGGACGGCGGCTTTACGATTTATAATCCGGAAAGTAACAAAAATGAATACGTTCCCGATTCTTATAAAATCGAATTCAACAAAGAAATATCCGACGACTCCCCGACTACTGTTCTTGAAGCCCCCACTAATTTCCGAACAGACATTGATGTACAGACGGCAACTATATGTTGGGACGAGGTTGAGGGCGCAACGGGATACATTGTGATGTATCATTCGGAAAATTATGGTTGGATAGCAAGAAAAGTACCAACAAACTCAATTACCATAAATAATCTTGCTGCAGATTGGAGTCCAACCGGATACAAATCACCGATTTACTACTACAAGGTTGCTGCCATAAACGATAATTCAATAAGTGCATTTGCCTCTCAGGATGAGAGTGGTAATCGTTTACAGTTTAGTGTTCTGCACCCCGAACATGATAGATATACAACTTCCCAATGGCTTTCTTCGGTTCGTGAAATAACCGATTTGGATAATCTTTATGGTTTCAATGTTGACACATCGGACGAAACACCCGATAACACACCAGAAGATACATCATCTGACACCTCGGAATATACGTCAGACGAAACGTCTATTCCGGACAGCTCAGAGCCTGAAGATGTTTCCTCCACTCCGTCCGTACCCACTCCGCCGTCTACATCTTCCATAACGTCAGATTCGGAAATTATCCCCGATATGTCAAATTCGGAAATCACTCCCGACACATCAAATCCGAATGATACAAATTCTGAAATCTCTTCTGTACCCAACACTGCAAGCAGACCCACATCCAATTCTGAAGAGGAAATCGGCGCGAGCAAGCCAATGGACGGACAGCCTACAAATAACGATGACATAAACAGCTTGAACTCAAATACTCCCGAAAGCGGTTCTACCGGCAACCCTTCAACCGGCACGACAATGGCGTTAGTTCCAATTGTTCTTGCAAGCGGCGCGGTGGTTGCAGCCACAATAAAGCGTAAGAAGAAGTAACTTAATCACAGCTTCCTCAAAGCAACAAAAAAATCCCCTCCGACGGAGGGGATTTTTTATGTCTTAAAAGCTGGCTGAGTAATTGGGTGCTTCCTTGGTGATGTAGATGTCGTGCGGGTGAGACTCTTTCAAGCCCGCGCCCGTGATTCTCACAAACTGCGCGCGCTCCTGAAGTTCGGGTATCGTCGGACAGCCGCAATATCCCATTCCGCTGCGGATTCCTCCCACAAGCTGGAAAATCGTGTCCGCAAGCGCTCCCTTATACGGGACGCGTCCTTCAACGCCCTCAGGAACAAGTTTCTTGGAATTGTTATCTTGGAAGTATCTGTCAGCGGAACCTTTTTTCATCGCAGCAAGGCTTCCCATTCCACGGTAAACCTTAAACGAGCGTCCCTGATAGATTTCCATATCACCGGGAGCTTCCTCACAGCCCGCCAGCAGAGAGCCGAGCATTACCACGTTTCCGCCCGCCGCGAGAGCCTTTACTATATCACCGGAATACTTGATTCCGCCGTCCGCGATTATGGGAACTCCATATTTTGCCGCCGCGCACGCGCAGTCGTATACTGCCGTAATCTGCGGAACACCGATTCCCGCGACAACACGCGTAGTGCAGATAGAACCCGGTCCAATTCCGACTTTAACCGCATCCGCGCCCGCCTTTATCAAGTCCTCGGCGGCTTGAGCCGTCGCCACGTTGCCCGCGATAATCTGCGTGTCGGGAAACGCGTTTTTCAGCTTGTCCAATGTTACCATAATATTCTTGGAGTGTCCGTGTGCCGAATCCAGAACCAGAACGTCCGCTTGCGCCTTAATCAACGCGCCGGCGCGCTCCAGAACGTCTCCCGTGATTCCGATTGCCGCGCCGCAAAGCAGTCTCCCGCCTTTATCGCGCGCGGTATTCGGATACTGTACCGATTTCTCAATATCTTTAATCGTGATTAATCCCTTGAGATAACCCTTTTCGTCCACAAGGGGGAGCTTCTCAATCTTATGCTTGCGGAGGATTTCCTGTGCCTGAGCCAATGTCGTTCCAACGGGC
>CAYZQU010000069.1:0-8492 GCA_964480645.1 uncultured Ruminococcus sp.
AACCACGCACTGCGCGAAACTCGCAAAGTGGCTTGAGGGGCAGAACCGCCGTCCACTGTTGGTTGCGTGCGACGTTTATCGTCCGGCGGCTATCGAGCAATTGCACGTTGTCGGTGAAAAGGTCGGCGCGCGGGTATTTGACGAGGGTCAGGGAAATCCCGTGGAAATCGCTCAGCACGGTATAAAATACGCGAAAGACCAAGGGTACGATACGGTGCTTCTCGATACGGCGGGTCGTCTGCATATTGATGAAACGCTTATGCAGGAGCTTCGGGATATTAAATCCACTACCAATCCGAACGAGATTCTGCTGGTGGTTGACGCTATGACGGGTCAGGACGCTGTAAACGTTGCAGAGAGCTTCAACAACGCGTTGGATATTACGGGCGTGGTTCTCACCAAGCTGGACGGCGATACACGCGGCGGCGCGGCTCTGACGGTACTGGAAATCACAGGAAAGCCGATCAAATTCGCGGGTATCGGAGAAAAGCCCGAAGACCTTGAACCGTTCCATCCCGACAGAATGGCAAGCCGAATCCTCGGAATGGGCGATGTGCTGACGCTTATTGACAAGGCAAAAGCGAATATCGACGAAAAAGAAGCTGAAAAGGCTGTCAAAAAATTACAGGAAAACAAGTTCGATTTGAACGATTTGTACGCGCAGTTTGTGCAGATTGAAAAGATGGGCAATGTTCGATCAATTTTGAATATGATTCCCGGAGTTGCGGGAAAAATCAAGGACGAAGATATTGACGACAAAAAACTTCCGCATACAAAAGCGATAATCACTTCAATGACTAAGCGCGAACGCGAAAAACCGTCCATTATTGACGGGAAGCGCAAACGCCGTATCGCGGCGGGTTCGGGAACCTCCGTGGAGGAAGTAAACCAGTTGCTTCGGCAGTTTGAACAAATGCAGAAGATGATGAAGCAGATGGGGCTTGGCGGCAAGAAAAAGCGTTTCCCGAAATTTCCGATG
Organism: uncultured Ruminococcus sp.; assembly: GCA_964480645.1. GTDB lineage: Bacteria > Bacillota > Clostridia > Oscillospirales > Ruminococcaceae > CAG-115. Next base: position 980 of record CAYZQU010000069.1, read on the forward strand.
GGAATGGGCGGTTTTCCGGGAATGTAATTGACTAAGATTCAGCCGCGTTTGTGCTGATTGTCGGAATCCTGTTTATCTTTTTTAATTTTACGGAATAAAACAAGCGTATGCTTGATTTTATATAATACAAATCGAAAGGAGAAACTAAAATGGCAGTTAAGATCAGACTCAGAAGAATGGGTGCTAAGAAAGCTCCGTTCTATCGTGTTGTTGTCGCTGACTCGCGCTTTCCGCGTGATGGTCGTTTTATCGAGGAAATCGGTTACTACGACCCCACAAAAGAACCCGCTGTTGTCAACATAGACAAGGATAAGGCTAACGAGTGGATCAAAAAGGGCGCACAGCCTACCGACACCGTTAAAAGACTGTTAAAGTAAATTTGGTTATTTAGCTAGGGTATATTAATTCATCGCAACCTTCGGCGTTTCCGCTCATCGAGGATTCGCCACAGCAAATTTACCACGCATTTAACCTCTATTTCTATTGGAGGGAAAACCTATGATGAAAGAACTTCTTATAACCATCGCCTCAGCTTTAGTTGAGGACAAAACAGCCGTTGAAGTAACCGTTGACGAGCCTAACGAGGAGGGCGTTGTAGTTTATCATCTGCACGTAGGCCCCGAGGATATGGGACGCGTTATCGGCAAACAAGGCAGAATCGCAAAAGCGATCAGAACAGTTATGCGTGCGGGCGCTGTTCGTGTAAACGAGAAGATCTCCGTGGAGATCGACTGATTCACAAAAATTAATCCGTCGTGGAAATTTCACGGCGGATTTTTTCTTTTTCCCCTTGATTTTATTGGGAAAATGTTGTATAATTAAGGTAGGGCTTTCAGAAAAACCCAATAGGCGGATTCCGCCAAAAACGATGTGAAAGGACTGCTTATATTATGAATATCTGGCATGACATAAATCCCGCGCGTATCTCTCCCGAGGATTTCATCGCTATTGTGGAGATTGAAAAGGGAAGCAAGAAAAAATATGAGCTTGACAAACAGACGGGATACATAATCCTTGATCGGATTCTGTACACCTCCACGCACTATCCCGCGAACTATGGGTTTATTCCCCGTACTCTCGCGGATGACGGAGACCCTCTGGACGTGCTGATTCTCTGCAATGAGCCGATTGACCCGTTGGTGGAGGTTCGGTGTTATCCCATCGGTGTAATCACAATGCTGGATAACGGTAAGAACGATGAGAAAATCATTGCGATTCCGTTTGAAGACCCAACCTACAATGCCTACCGCGGAATAGAGGCGCTCCCATCTCACATTTTCGAGGAAATGAGGCATTTCTTCTCGGTTTACAAGCAGCTTGAGGGCAAGGAAACCGCCGTTAACGAGATTCAGGGACGCGACGATGCGGTGAAGGTCATTAAGCAATGTATTGAGAACTACAATGAAATCTACGCGCCGCAGCACCCGTTCACTCCGGAGCATTCCCCGAGTCGGGGTGGTGCCCCCAAAGGGGACAAGAAGTGATTCTGGCAAGCGGGTCTCCGAGAAGACGCGAGCTGTTTGGATTCATCTGCGATGATTTCAGGGTGATTCCGGCGGACGGAGAGGAAATAATCCCCGAGGGAGCAAGTCCCGAAACGGTTGTTCTGGCTCTCTCGCGGCAAAAGGCAGAAGAAATCGCGGCGAAATACCCGAATGAAACCGTTATCGGCGCGGATACGGTGGTTTCCATAGACGGCGAAATTCTGGGGAAACCGCGTGACGAACAGGACGCGGCGCGTATGCTCAATTTGCTTTCGGGACGGATTCACAGCGTATTTACGGGTGTTTGCGTGATTTTCGCGGACGGCAGAACCGAGAATTTTGCCGAGGAGACCAAGGTGGAATTCTATCCCCTTTCGGAACGCGAAATCGCCGACTACATCGCCACGGGCGACCCTATGGACAAGGCGGGCACGTATGGGATACAGGAGCGCGGCGCGAAAAACGTCAAGGGCATTGTCGGGGATTTCTACAATGTTATGGGGTTGCCCGTTTCCAGACTGTTTAGGGTTCTGAACGCATAATAAAACCGGCTCTCCGCAAAGGAGAGCCGTATTGGCTTATATAGATAGTTCAGTCAATCCGTTCGATGTCGGCAATTTTGGCTCTTTGCGGGCTTTGAGTGCTTGAATCTACTGAACCGATACAAATATCTTTCAGAGTTATCTTCACGCGGGCATAATTCTTATCTCCCAAGACCTCATTGACATCATAGTCAACACTAGCCAAATTACCAAAACCATCAAGATTTCCGAGATAATACGAACCGTCGTGAATTACTCCAACATCGGAATCAAGCAATGCCGTATCGGGTGGCATATTGTGACACATCGGGACAAATTCGTTTTTTGTTGTATCGGGATAAAAGAAAACATCATTGGGGGCAGCATTGTAATCCTCATTGTACGCATATTTGTACAATATGCCTTCAAGGGTCAGCATTCCGTCAAGTTCAATTATTGTTTTGTAAAACGGGTCATATTCTGTTGTGTATGGGTTGTTTTCCCATTCCTCCAAATCTTCAGGCGACATAGCTTCATAGGTAGTTTCTGCGGACTTTACAACAAGCCCGTTTTCAAGCTTATCGCCGGGTTTAACCATAAAGAAATCTCGACTGGCAAATGATTTTTCTACTTCATCTCTGCGATAAACAAGCCAATCAAGCGCATTGGAAAAGCCGTTGCCCTCGGACTTCCAATCATCATTCCCGATTGTGGTCGCAAAGCAAGGCACACCGTAAGTCATATAGCTTAAGCCGTATATGACTTTAGGGATAATGACCTCATCGGAGGGGAATTGAACGCGTATAATGTCACTCGGCGATAAGACAGTGCCATCCCACCACGAAAAATCCAAAACACACGGATATTCCTCAATCAGCCTCTTTACATCATCGGACAGCGGTTCGCTGTCCGTGGACTCGGTTGACTCTGTGGATTTCGTTGATTCGGTCGCGTTTGTTTGGTTTGAGGTGCTTGTGCTGTCGTTTGAGCTTTCGGGATTTTCCGTTTTATTACAGCCCGTTAGCGAGAGCGTTAACGCCAATGCGATGGTTAGTGTTGTAGATTTGAATTTCATAGTGTTTTCCTCTTTTTGTCATTATTTTCGCGGTTCTCCTTGTCTGCAACCGGGAGAACCGCGAATTAAGTCTGCGATTTCTAATATGATTCATTGGATTTTCTTCTCTATCGCCTCCCTTAACGCCCTGCCCTGCCTGTCTGCATCAGTGAGAGCCGCGTTTGTTTCGTTGTTCTTATTTTATCACATTCGATTTTGGATTTCAATATTTATTACAAAATTGTAACCGATTGTTACAGGATTGTAACTTTTTGTGTCCTTTTAAAGTAAACGCCATAATTTCCCATTCTATTTTTTTGATTAAAAAGTGGCAAAATCTGTTGACAAAACTTCTGAACTATGTTATAATTAAAATGTATGAGTTTGCTTTTAGATATGTGTGGTGATACGGATGAAAATGGGGTTTGGATTCTGGATTTGCGTCATATTACTGTGTATTTTGGGATTTTATCCGCTGGTAAAATATGTAATTCCTGCGCTGCTTACCGTGGCGGGGTCACTGGTTGTGGTTTTCGCGCTGGTTGGATTGGGCGTGGGTATTGTCAAGGCGATTATCAACTTCAGCAAGGCAATTAAATATACCTCTGCGCGGCGTGAAATGCTGTATCAATTTAAAAGCGTTTATACGGCGGATCTGGCTATACGCGACCACCCTGTTATGTTCACTATGAAACGCAAGGACGCGCTTCAGAACGCTTTTACGGTTGACGACGATTATCGCCAGATAAACGGTCTGGAAACACGCGAATTGCGCTCGGAATTTCCGACTCCGGATTCTTATTGCTATGAGGATATTGCCGCGAAATCGTACTTTTTCGGTCCCGCAGTAGAAGATACGTGGACAATCATCAAATCCGCGTTTCAATACAATTTCAAGACCTTACCTAAATTTAATCAAAGTAATATCACGATACTAAAGGTGACGTTGAACATCTGGACGGCTGTCGAAATCTTTATCATAGCGACTTTCGGCTCGGTGGCGACATTGGCTCTGGCGCTGTTCTTTCTGGTTGTGTTCCTTATTATTGAAGTGCCCGCGCTGGTCGTTGCGTGGATTTCACTGTTTTTTGAAAATCTGTACTATTTATCACATAGAATTACATATCGTTGCCCCTCCTGTAAGGAGAAGTATAATATTCCGCATTATGTATGCCCGAATCCCAACTGCGGAATCGTTCACAAAAAGCTGCGTCCGGGACTGTATGGAATCCGCAAGCGGAAATGTGTCTGCGGGCGGGTGATACTCCCGCTGAGAGCGCGGTCAAAGGGCGCGATTTATGACACTTATATTCCCGACTTGCCAATGACGGGGCAATCCAAGCATCGGAGGCGTTTGGAATATCGTGATATTCCCGGAAAATGCCCACTGTGCGGAGTCAACTACACGGCGGGTCTTACCAAACCTACGAGCATAGCGCTTATCGGCGGTGCTTCCGCCGGAAAGACCACGTTTAAGGTGGCGTTCAGTTATGTTTTTCTGGACGAAGCGGCTGTTACGGCAGGGCTTGATTACAGCTTTCCCGACAAGCACAGTGAAGATGAATACGAGAAATCCATACGGTATTTCAAAGGGTTGGATATAATCCCGGCGACGAATCGCGGAGCGCAAACGGATATTTCCACATTCAGCTTTTCTCTGGAAAACAAAGGCTTTACCACGTCGAGAATGATACATATTTACGATATGCCCGGAGAGGTTTTTGAAACAGGCGACGCGAAAGAGGGTTGGCGGAATTATCAATTTACCGAGGGTATGGTGTTTCTTATAGACCCGTACTCAATGCCTGACATTAAGTCGCGGCACACAGACGAAATCGCGGGCGGCAGTATGGGAATCTGCACAATGGGTATGAACGAACTGGTGAACTCCCTGATTAACACCCTGAGAAACGAGAGAGTACGGAAAAAGGGTGGAAAATTCGCGATTCCCGTAGCTCTTACCATCAACAAGGTGGATTCGCTGACGCTGAAACGTATGTGCGGCAGCGAAGCGGTAGAAGCGCTGATGAGAGGCTGCCCCGATGTGTTTGGCAAGGACTACTTTTTGGCGATGGATTATGTGTGTAGGTGCTTTCTCGCGAAGAACAACGGAATGGGATTTATTGCCAACCTTGACCACAATTTCAGCACGGTGCATTTCTTCTTCAGTTCTCCGATGGGATATATCCCAAAAAGTACGCTTACGCGGTTTCGTCCCGTAAACGTTCTTCCTGTAATGCAATGGATGATGCGCAAGGCGGATTCGGAGCTTGCTCGTATCTGGAAACCCGAGATTCCGATAAAAGATCTTTCTGAGTCCGAAAAACAACTTTACAAGACGCATCCCGAATATTATGAGCAGTTTGTCGAGCCGCTCATCACAAATGATAAATAATGGAAAGCGAGGTTGCTATGGACGAAAAATTTCAGGCGATTTTCGCGGGCGAGGAGCTTCCGGATAACGGAGGAATGCCCGTGATAAATATCCCGATTAGAGCGGATGATCCGATTCCGGAATCTATGCCCACGAATGAAACGAAATCCACAACGGAAGTTCCGCGCGAGGACTCCGCAACGGAAAATCCCGCGCCGTCGGAATCTCCGGCGGAATCATCGGAAACCGAAGACGACAACAGTCTTGAGCGTATGTGGGAATGCTTTGACGAGCTGAACTGCGCTAACGAATCCGCGAACGCGAAGCTCTCGGCTATGCTGGCTCAGATTGAGTCCATAAGCCGCGAGGTTTCACGTCTGGCGGCTTACGACAAGGCGGTGGATACTCTGAAGGTTTCACTCGCGGCGAATCAGAACTCCGAGAAAAACCTCTACAAGGAGGTTGAGGAATACAAGAAAGATACGTATTTCACGAACATCAAGCCGTTCTTGATGTTTATGGTGGATATGTTGTGTGAGATGAAGAAATCCCTGTCTCAATACCTTGACGACAAGGAAGAATTCATCGCGGAAAACAGCGAGAACTCGTTCAATGAGATTGTTGATCTGCTGAAATTTTTTATCGGGTCGTTTGAAAATCAGATGAAGATTCAGGGCGTGGATATAATCACGTTCGAGCCGGATTCGGACTACATAGCGGGTCAACAGCGGATCTCAAAGACTGTAAAAACCGACGATCCCGCGAAAAACGGCAAAATCGCTGCGGTGCTTTCAGACTGCTATATGTACGGGACGACCGTGCTACGTCCCGCAAAGGTTACGGCGTATAAGTTAGGGTAATTTCCCTGTTTGTTTAATCTTTCCCAGAGTGGGAAATTTCGATATTTTATTTTTTGGAGGATAATCAAATGAGTGAATCTACAACAACCACATTCGGCATTGACCTCGGCACAACCTATTCGTGCATCAGCTATCTTAAGGACGGGCATCCCACGGTTTGCGTGAACGTCGAGGGTGAGAGAACTACGCCCTCCGTAGTCAGAATGCTTACCTCAGACCCCGAGCCTGTTGTCGGTAAAACCGCGAAGGACACCTCGATCATTTATCCCGATGACACGATTCAGTTTGTAAAGAGCAAAATCGGCAAGGTGGAAACATTTGAAATCGGCGATGAAAGCAATCGCCGCACCGTATCCCCGGTTCAGGTGTCTGCCGAGATTCTTAAGAAGCTCGCGAACGATGCTTCTCAGTATACCGGAATGCCCGTTAAGGACGTGTGCATTACCGTTCCCGCGTATTTCGGAAACAACGAGAAAGCCGCGACAAAGCAGGCGGGTATCGACGCGGGGCTTAATGTAATCAGCATTGTTGAAGAACCTACTGCAGCGGCGTTCTACTACCTCTGTGAGCGGGACGATACCGACGCGACCGTGTGCGTGTACGACCTCGGCGGCGGTACGTTTGATGTTACCGCACTGGAGAAAAAAGGCACGGAGATCCGCGTGCTTACTACTCAGGGAGATCACGACCTCGGAGGTAAGAACTGGGACGCGGAGCTTATCAACTATGTGGAGTCAAAATTCCGCGAGGAAACGGGACTTAGCGACGATGAGGAGCTTGATGTTGACTTCATTCAGGATTTACAGCTTAAATGCGAGGAAGCGAAGAAACAACTTACGTTCTCTCAGACCGCTTCCATTGCTATGAAACTCGACAACAAGCATAAGGCGAATATCACCGTTACGCGTGAGGAATTCGAGGACATTACCTCGGCATTGCTGCAAACCTCCATTGACCTCACAACCAAGGTGTTCGACGAGGTGGAGGCTTCCGGAAAGAAGATAGACAAGCTGCTGCTTGTCGGCGGTTCGAGCATTATGCCGCAGGTAAACGCCGCTGTTCAGGAGAACTTCGGAAGCCGCGTGGACGAGATTCTCGTGAATGACCCGAATGAATCCGTATCCAAGGGTGCGTGCATTTTCTGCGCGTGGAGTCTGCTCCATTCAACTCCGACAGAATCCTCTGAGTCGGGAGAGGCGGAACTTCCCGGAGAGGTTATC
>CAYZQU010000070.1:0-3726 GCA_964480645.1 uncultured Ruminococcus sp.
TGCGCTTAAGCGGGGGTGTGGGGGCAGCGCCCCCACAAAATTCCGCTCAACGATTAATTAGATGAGACCACGCAGCACTTTTTGCGGTTTCTCACGCGAAGCGTGAGAAATTGAATTGCCATTAGGGCAATTCAAAGCGAAAAGTGCAATTTTGGCAACAATGCCCGGCAGCTTTACTGCCGAGCATTGTCCAAAATTAATACATTCCGCCCATACCGGGAGCGGGAGCTGCAGCGGGAGCTTCAGGCTCGGGCTTGTCGGCAACGAGGGACTCGGTGGTGAGAACCATTTCCGCGACGGAGGAAGCGTTCTGGAGAGCGGAACGAGTTACCTTAGCGGGGTCAACGATACCTTTCTTGATCATATCGCCGTAGGACTCGTTGTAAGCGTCATAGCCGTAGCCAACGGTCTTTTTCGCCATAATGTTGTTGATGATTACAGAACCCTCAACGCCAGCGTTAAGCGCAATCTGGCGAATCGGCTCTTCGAGAGCCTTAAGCACGATAGAAGCGCCTGTTTTCTCATCGCCCTCAAGGGTGTTCATAACTTTCTCGACAGCTGGGATTACGTTCAGCAGAGCAACACCGCCGCCCGCTACGATACCCTCTTCAACGGCAGCCTTTGTAGCCGCGAGAGCGTCCTCGATACGGAGCTTCTTTTCTTTCATCTCAACTTCGGTCGCCGCGCCTACCTTGATAACGCCGACGCCGCCGGAGATTTTAGCAAGACGCTCCTGAAGCTTTTCCTTGTCAAACTCGGAGGTTGTCGCGTCGATCGCGTTACGAATCTCGGAGATACGCGACTTGATGTCGGCGGATTTGCCCGCGCCGTCAACGATGATGGTGTTCTCCTTGTTGATTTTAACCTGCTTAGCTGTGCCAAGCTGGGAAATCTGAGTTTCCTTGATGTCAAGACCGAGTTCGTCTGTGATGACCTCGCCGCCCGTGAGGATTGCGATATCCTTAAGCATTTCCTTGCGTCTGTCGCCGAATCCGGGAGCCTTTACCGCCACGCAGGTGAACACGCCGCGAAGCTTGTTGAGAATCAAGTTGGTGAGCGCGTCGCCGTCAACGTCCTCAGCGATGATAAGCAGCTTCTTGCCTGACTGAACGATCTGTTCGAGCAGAGGGAGAATGTCCTGAATAGACGAGATTTTCTTGTCCGTGATGAGAATATACGGATTGTCGAGAGTCGCTTCCATCTTGTCGGTATCTGTTACCATATACGGCGAGATGTAGCCGCGGTCGAACTGCATACCCTCAACGACCTCAGAGTAGGTTTCGGCGGTCTTGCTCTCCTCAAGGGTGATTACGCCGTCCGCAGTAACCTTATCCATTGCCTCGGCGATGAGCTTGCCGACGAATTCATCTCCCGCAGAAACGGTCGCTACGCGCGCAATATCCGCAGAGCCTGCAACTTTCTTGGAGTTCTTTTTGATTTCGTCAACAGCCGCGTCAACGGCTTTCTTCATACCTTTCTTTACGACCATCGGGTTCGCGCCCGCAGCGATATTCTTCATACCCTCGCGAACCAGAGCCTGAGCAAGCAGGGTAGCGGTTGTCGTGCCGTCGCCGGCAGCGTCGTTGGTCTTTGTAGCGACTTCCTTGACGAGCGCCGCGCCCATATTCTCGAACGCGTCCTCAAGCTCGATTTCTTTCGCAATAGTCACACCGTCGTTGGTGATGAGCGGTGAACCGTATTTCTTATTGAGGACCACGTTTCTGCCTTTCGGACCGAGCGTAATCTTAACGGTATCCGCCAGTGTGTCGATTCCCTTTTGGAGAGCCTTGCGGGCTTCCTCGCCGTAAATAATGTCCTTTGCCATAATAAAATGTATCCCCTTTCAATGTATCGCCCGTTAAAAACGAACAAAAACTAAAAATGCGTAAACTTACCAAGCCCCCGTGGAAATGGGAGTTTTAACAACAAGTTTCTTTGGATTACTTGGAGTTCTTGGGTCTGCCGCGCTTTGCGGGAGCTTTTGCCGCAGACTTTGTAGTGGTTTTAGCGGCGGGCTTTCTGCCGCCCTTAGCCGCAGACTTGGTTTCCGTCTTCTTGGCTGCGGGCTTGGTTTCCGCCTTAGCCTTGGGAGCTTCAGCAGCACCCTCCACAACAGCGAGAATGTCGCTCTGACGCACGATGGAATACTCCACGCCGTCCACTTTTACCTCATTGCCCGCATACTTGCTTATAAGCACTTTTTCGCCTACCTTGACATTCATGGTGACTTCCTTGCCGTCAACCATTCCGCCGGGACCCACCGCGACTATTTCCGCGATAGAGGGCTTCTCCTGTGCCGAAGCCGTGAGGATAATACCGCTCTTGGTGGTTTCCTCAGCCTCGACCATCTTGATAACTACGCGATCAGCTAAAGGTCTGATTGTCATATATGTTTTCCTCCTAATCAATGATATCCTTTGGCATTGTTTAACGCTCGATAATATTGACTGCCATATTTCTTAAAGCTTTATTTTAAGGAATATAGCACTCATTAATATCGAGTGCTAATTATATTTTAACCTATTATAATAAAAAATCAAGTTATTTTTGCGTAAAACATCAATTTTTCCCGCAATTTTGTATACTTGCACAATTTTCACGAGAGTTTATTCCGTGTTTTTGGATATTATTTCCCGTTCTTTGTTTCCTTATGAGTGGAAAAATGACGAAAATCTAGCCCCCCCGACTATTGCCGAGAGGGCGTATTATCTATATGTATATGCTATCCGATATATGCGGATTACGCTCTCTTGCGAGAAACAACAACCGCCGCGCCCGCAAGCGCAACAATTCCTACAACAGCCGCAACGCCCTCTACACCTGTATCAGCGTTGGTATCATCAGCGCCGGTGCTGTCAGTAGTTTCAGTGCTATCGGTAGTCTCGGTGCTGTCAGCAGTTTCAGTGCTATCGGTAGTCTCGGTGCTGTCAGTAGTTTCAGTGCTATCGGTAGTCTCGGTGCTATCAGCAGTTTCAGTGCTGTCGGTGGTCTCAGTGCTGTCAGCGGTGGTATCAGCCGCATCAGCAAAAGCAACAGCGGAACCTGTGGTCAAAACCGCAGCAGCCGCAATGGCTGCCAAAACAGATTTAATCTTCATAATAAAATCCTCCTAAATACAATCGTACCTTGTGTGTTTTTCAGTGTGATAGCATACACTCTGAGTCAATCGCGCGATTCCCCCACGCGATTAACTTTCCCCACATTTTATTTTACTATATTTCGATAAATTTTGCAAGTGCAAATTTGAACATAATTTACAGAAAAACAGGTAAATTTTTGTCGAAATGCACAAAATTCGCTGACATATTCGAATTTTTAATGCGGATAATAAATTTGCGCGGAAATAAATCCGTGCGGAGCGGACGATTTCGGCGGATTTTTCCGTAAAGAAAACCTCTTTCGGCAGTCCGTGACGTGAGGAAAATGTTCCGTGCAATGACAAAGCGACTATAAATCCGAATTGCGAAGACGAGTGCTTATGACAGAGAGTATCGGGGTCGTAAGCACTCTGTCGGCGCGATTTGAAAATTAAGACCCAAATTGCGAAACGAAGTGTGACAAATTCATTCGGTTAGTAAAGATGAGTGAAACTTATCTCAATCTGTGGAAAAAGTTAAGACCAAGTTATAACCGTACAGCGAAAACCTAAAAATTCCAACCACAAAATATTGGGAAGTGGGATTCTTAAGGGTCTTAGCCCCTTCAGCGGGGGTGTGGGGGCAGCGC
>CAYZQU010000070.1:3736-8488 GCA_964480645.1 uncultured Ruminococcus sp.
CCCGCCGCGCCCGCCCCCCCCCCCCCCCCCCCCCCCCCCCCCCCCATAACTACGCGGTTCGCAATTTGAAAAATTAAGACCCAAATTGCGAAAGCGAGTGAAATTGCCGCAGCGAAGCGTAGGCAATTTTGCTCGGCTAGTTAAGATGAGCGAAGCTCATCTTAACGGTTCGCAATTTAAAAATTAAAATAAGGAGAGAAGACTATGCATTTTAAGAAAATATCTGCGGCGGCAGCGGCGATTGCGTGCTTTGGCGCGCTCTCGATGACTGTCGGCGCACAGGGCGTGGTAAATGGCGTGGCTAATGCCGGCAGGGATATTATGAACGGCGCGGGAAACGCTGTTCGTGACGCGGTAAGCGGCGTTACAAGCGGCGTTGACGACATCACAAGCGGCGTAACGGGCGATTCCGGCGACAATACCACAAGCGACAACACCGATTCCGGCACAAGTACCGGCACATCTACGGACTCATCAACCAACACCGGAAATAACACCACAAGCGGTACTACAAGCGGCACTGTAAGCAATATCGACACCTCAACTGGAACCGGCTCTAACACTGCGGGAAGCCCTTCCACGGGCGTTTCGCTCGCCGTACCCACGGCGGCGGCAGTCCTCGCGGCAATGGGTGTTACCACGGCTGTGGTTCACAGAAAACGCAAATAACAAATTTCGGACGTTCCCGGGAACGTCCGATTACTTATAAACCCAACTCGGATTTTGCTTTTTCGCGGCGGCTTTCGGGGATTTTGTCGCTGTTCAGCACTTCAAGAACTTTTCGCTCAACCTTTTTGACGGCGTTTCTTGAGATTAAGAAAAACACTATTCCGGAAATTACCAGTGCGCCGCCGAAAATCAGAAAAATCCACCACACGGACGGCATAAAAAATCCGACAAATCCAAGCACGATTCCAACTGCCGCCATCAGTCCCGCCGTCAGCGGAATCTGTTTCTTCCAGCTTTTCACTTCTTTGTATTGTTCTATCAGTTCGTCTAACGCGTCCATTCATTTTCTCCTTACGTATCTAAAAAAACGTATTTTCCTGCATTCCGTTTCCAGTATTGATGAGGTTTCCGTGAGTTCCCAGTCAGGATTAACGCCAATATCTTCCAGAAATACATCTCCGCCGAAGCTCTCATAAACCCGCGTAACCAACGCTTCATCACAGTAGGGGAGCATTTGGCGGTAAATTTCCGCGCCGCCTATCACGAACACGTTTTCGCGTCCTCGGACGTACTCCAAAGCCGTTTCCACGCTCGGAAACACGCGCGCTCCGTCCAACTCACGGACACTTCGTGACAGAACGATGTTCTCACGGTTGGGAAGCGGACGCTTCGGGAAACTCTCCCATGTGCGGCGTCCCATAATTACCGTGCCGCCTGTTGTCCTCTCGCGGAAATGTTTCATATCCGCCGGCAGGCGGCATAAAAGCGCGTTCCCGCGACCGATGGCGCAGTCGTTGTCGGTTACATAAATCAAAGTCATTCTTTGCTCCTTATCTAAATAGCAAATCCGAAAACGCGCTCTTGAAATGCTGCACAGCAGCATTTCAAGAGTGCTTGCCAAGCGTCACAGATTGACCGCTTGCGGTCATTCGCACGCCGCTTCGCGGCATTCCGTGACGCTTGCATTTCGGATTTGCCGTTCACTCGGGTAAGTGGTTTTGGGTTATAACGCTCTGAGCCTGCGACCCGCAGCGTGTTTGCACCCAGTGTGGATTTTTCTCCCTATATCCGCTTAAATTTATCCACAAATGTGAAATATTTTTGGTTAAAATACCCAAAATAAAGCTTGTCCAATTATAGAATCTGACAAAATTTCCAAAATTCGCTAAAGTATCTCGAAAAACTGCCGATATACATTTCAAGAGGCAAGGAATCTCCGTCGGGGATTATTGGCTTTTGTCGGGTTCCCAATAGGGAGCGCAATAATTGAATCGCGCAGCCGTTCGCGGGTGTTGCCCGCGCTGAGGTTCTGATAAGGACGACGGCGGCGCGACTTTTGTCAGTGTACAGTTTACAGTGTATAGTTGACAGTTAAGGTGCGCGGCGTAAGCCGCGCGTTATTTTGATTGTATCAGAATGGAAACACTTATCCGCTCAGATACAATCAAAACAATGTCCGCGAAGCGGACACATTAACTGTCAACTATCAACTGTACACTGCCAACTGTTATTGCATTTTGGTCATTTTGGAGTTGTTGCGCATTATGTTTTTTACTCCACGAGTAGCAAAATTTATTGTAATCATTGCATCGTTGCCGGTGGGCACAACCTTTTCAATTATTCCCTCACCGAAGATTTTGTGCTTGATTTTGTCGCCGGGGGCAAAGTCCTCGGTATTTGCCGTGGAAACCGTGTTTTTCATTGTGGCGGTCTCCTCGGTGAAGAAGCTGCGCGGTTCGGGCTTGGAATACGCGTGTACGGGCTTGGATTCCTCGCCGTGCTTGTCGCATAACTCTGCGGGAATCTCGCGGACAAACGCCGAGAGCTTGTTGCAGGCGGTCTTGCCGTAAAGCGTTCTGTAACGTGAATGCGTGATTACAAGCCGCTTTTTCGCGCGGGTAATCGCCACATACGCCAAACGCCGCTCCTCCTCCATCTCGGCGGGATTGTACTGACACGCCGCCGACGGGAAGATGTTGTCCTCAGCCGCGACCATAAACACCACCGGGAACTCCAGACCCTTGGCACTGTGCATTGTCATCAGCGAAACGCGGTCTGTTTCGGTATCGTAGTTGTCTATATCGGACACCAAAGCCACTTGCTCCAGAAAGTCCGCGAGCGTCGTTTCTGGATTCTCGTTCATCATCTGCACCGCGTTGGACTTCAGCTCCTCGATGTTTTCGATTCGCGCTTTTCCGTCCTCGCCTTGAGCTTTCAACATCTCCATATATCCGGACTTTTCCGCCGCCGCGTCTATAAGCTCGTCCAGACCGACCTTATCCGCGATTTCTTCCAGCTCGTCGAAGATGTTCGCTGCGGCTTTCAGGGCATTGGCGCGTTTGGTCAGAGTTTCAAATTGAAACGCGTCTCTGCATACGTCGATTGGGCTTATGTTCAGCCCCTCAGCTATGCGGATAACCTCATCAACCGTAACGTCCCCGATGGAGCGCTTCGGCTCGTTTATCACGCGGCGGAAGCGCATGGTGTCATACGGATTATTAACAAGTGTTAAATATGCCATCATATCGCGGATTTCCTTGCGGTCATAGAACCGCACGCCGCCCACGATTTTATACGGAATTCCCGCGCGCGTCAAAGCGGTTTCATACCCGCGTGAAAGCGCGTTGTTGCGATACAAAATCGCGTAATCCGAGTATTTTCCGCCGTTTTCTATTCCCTCGGTGATGATTTCCGTGATTCCGCGCCCCTCTGACTGCTCGGACTGGTAATAATTTACCTCAATCTTATCGCCCGCACCCAAATCGCTCCACAAAGTCTTGTCCTTGCGGTTCTGGTTGTTCTTGATTACGGCGTTGGCGGCGTTGAGGATATTCTCGGTGGAGCGGTAATTCTGCTCCAGACGGATTACCGTGCAGTCCTTGTACTGCTTTTCAAAGCTGAGGATATTCTCGACTGTTGCGCCACGGAAACGATAAATCGACTGGTCGTCATCGCCCACAACCGCCAGATTTCCCGAATTTCCCGCCAAAAGCGAAACAAGACGATACTGTGCGACATTAGTGTCCTGATACTCGTCAACCATTATATACTTGTACAAATTGCGATAATGCTCCAGTACGTCCGGGAAATTCTCGAACAGCCGCACCGTGAGGAATATAATATCATCGAAATCCACGGCATTGGCGGTTTCAAGCGCTTTCTGATACTCGGCGTAAATTTCCGCGTTGCGGATTTCGTTCATATCGGCGTGTTCACGCGCCATTTCGGCGTACTCCGCCGCCGAGATCATCTTGTCCTTTAAGGACGAAATCGCGTTTTTGAACACCTTCGGCGCGACTATCCGTTCACTGAGGTTATGACGCTTCATAATCTCCTTGATTAAACGTTTGGTGTCATCGTCATCATAAATCGTGAACTCGCGCTTGTAGCCCAGATGTTCTATCTCGCGCCGCAGAATACGCACGCACGCTGAATGGAACGTCGCCGCGCATATCTTTTTCGCGTCCTCTCCAATCATCGCGATCAAGCGTTCACGCAGTTCTCCAGCCGCCTTATTTGTAAACGTAATTGCCAGAATATTCCACGGGTTCACGGGATTTACCGCGATTATATCCGCAAGCTTCTGAGCGTTTTCGGGAGTTTTTTCCACATTTGGATATTCCTCCAGGAACTTCCTCTGTTCCGCTGTGATGGAACGCTCCTCCGTGTCGTGATACGCATTTCCGAACCGCAGCATATTCGCGATTCGGTTCACAAGCACTGTGGTTTTTCCGCTGCCCGCGCCCGCGATAATCAGCACCGAGCCGTTCACTTGAAATATTGCCTGTTTCTGCATACTGTTCGCGCGGGAGAATTGTGATTCCAGCGCATTTCTTTTTAATTCTAAATAATTCATCTTTTCCTCTTATTTTAATAGCAAATCCGAAAACGCGCTCTTGAAATGCTGCTGTGCAGCATTTCAAGACCGCTTGCCAAGCGTCACTACACGCCGCTTCGCGGCATTCCGTGACGCTTGCATTTCGGATTTGCCTGCGTTATTCATACGCTGACTTGGGTTATAATGCGCCAAACTCGCGCCCCGGTAGGTGGTTTTAACGCTATTATCCGAGAGGGTGGCGCGTT
>CAYZQU010000071.1:0-8457 GCA_964480645.1 uncultured Ruminococcus sp.
GATGTTCCGAAGGCAAGCGAGTTGGAAGATTTTCTGATGAGCGTTCCATTTTTCGCGGAATACAAGTGCGCGGTAATTGAGGATCTGGACGCGGACTGGCTCGATAATACCGAGCATAAGGCGTATCTGGAACTGATTGGCAATATTCCCGAAACTTCCGTATTGGTGTTTTCAATGCGGAATCTTATGATTGATACGAAAAAGCCCAAGGCAAAGCTCAAAAAGCTTATGGAGGCTTGCGAGAACGCGGGCGTTCTGGTGGACTTCAATCTGCTGCCACAGTCCAAGGTGATGGCGATGGCGATTCGCAAGGCGCAGGGACTGGGGTGCGAGCTTTCCGCAGATAACGCGGCACTGCTTGCCAATGAGTGCGCGAACAGCCTTACTATGATACAGAACGAGATTGTCAAGCTGTGCGCGTATCGGCAGATCGGCGAAATCACGCGGGAGGACATCGCAAAGCTTGTTCCGAAGCGGATTGACAGCGATATTTACTCACTTGCGAAAGAGCTTTTCGCGGGACGCACGGCGGCGGCTCTTGAAATCCTAGGGAATCTGTTTTTACAACAGACCGAGCCGACTCCCATTATGGCGGCACTTTCCTCGTATTTTGTGGATCTGTATCGCGCGAAGCTGGGGCAGATGTGCCGCAAATCCGCGCAAGCAACCGCAACCGCGTTTAATTACCCGCCAAATCGCGCGTTTGTGATGAAGTACGCGTTTTCGGACGCGTCGGGGCTTTCCGAGCGGTATCTGGCTCGGTGTATCGCGATTTTGTATCAACAGAACAAGCTGCTGAATTCCTCGGGTGAGGATAAGCGGCTGATAATTGAGCGCGCGGTGGTGGAAATCGCGGCACTGGAGCGTCAATGATCAAGCTGAAGCAAGCCGTAATTGTCGAGGGTAAGTACGACAAGATTCGGTTATCAAACATCGTGGACGCTGTGATAATCCCGGTTCACGGGTTTTCAATCTATAAGGACAGAGAAACCGCCGAATTGATTCGCGCATTAGCGAAAAAAACGGGCATAATAATTTTGACAGACAGCGACGGCGCGGGATTTCAGATTCGTAATAAAATTCGAAGTTTGGCGGCAGACGGCGAGGTTATCAATGTGTATATTCCCGACATCGTTGGTAAGGAGCGGCGCAAGCGTGTTCCTTCAAAAGCGGGTACTCTGGGTGTTGAGGGTATTTCGGACGAGATTCTGATTGAGGCGTTCCGTAAGGCGGGAGTTCTTACGGAGTCTGCGCCGCCGCGCGATAATCCGATTACCAAAGCCGATTTGCTGGACTTGGGACTTATCGGCGCGGAAAATTCGGCTTTTCGTCGCGAGGAGCTTCAACGTATGTTGGGACTTCCGAGGAATCTCAGCGCGAATATGCTGCTCGAAGTGCTGAACGTGATGTACTCGCGCGAGGAGTTTAATGAGTTTGTTAACAAATTTTAACCGATTTTATTTCGGTTAATTGTATATTATTTCACGATATATTTTGGGGAGTTGCTTATGGTTTTTTCAAGTCTTACTTTCATATTTGTATTTTTGACGGTAACTTTAATACTTTATTATGCTGTGCCGAAAAAACTTAAAAATGTTGTGATATTGATAAGCGGACTGCTGTTCTACGCGTGGGGAGAGCCTATCTACGTATTGGTGATGATTCTCAGCACGTTCATAGATTACACGGCAGGGCGGATTATGGACAAGTTTGACGACAAGCCCAAGGTGCGGCTGGCGTGCCTTTTGGTATCGGTTGTAATGAATCTGAGTCTTCTTGGGATATTTAAGTATTCAGACTTTATTGTCCGCTCGATTGGCTCGTGGTTGGGAACAGAGCTTGTAAATCCGTTTGTAACGCTGTTTAACGCGATGTTCGGCGGAATTATGGGAAAAATTCAAGCTCTGCCTATGCCGATTGGTATAAGCTTTTTCACGTTCCAATCAATGAGTTATACAATAGACTTGTATCGCCGGAAAATTAAGGTTCAAAAGAACGCCGCCAGTTTTATGGCATTCGTGACGCTGTTTCCGCAGATTGTCGCGGGTCCGATTGTCCGCTATGAGGACGTTCAGAACGAAATCAATGAGAGAACTATCACCGAGCCGATGATTGCGGGCGGAATTTCACGGTTTATCACGGGTCTGGGTAAAAAGGTCCTGATTGCCGATAATATTGGTATGCTTTGGACGGAAGTCAAGGCGATGGATTATTCTCAGCTTTCAGCAGCAAGCGCGTGGCTTGGAATCCTCGCGTTTACGTTCCAGATTTATTTTGACTTTTCGGGTTATTCGGATATGGCAATCGGACTGGGTAAGATGATGGGTTTCAACTTCCCGGAAAATTTCAATTATCCGTATATGTCGCGCAGTATTTCGGAATTCTGGCGGCGGTGGCATATGACGCTCGGCGAGTGGTTCAAGAGCTATGTTTATTTCCCGCTGGGAGGTTCGCGAAAGGGATTGCCGAGGACGGTTATAAATCTGCTTATCGTGTGGACGATTACGGGTATATGGCACGGCGCGTCTTGGAATTTTATGTTCTGGGGAGCGTATTTCGGAATTCTGATTGTTCTTGAAAAGCTGTTTCTTGGAAAATGGTTGGAAAAAGCTCCGAAATTTGTTAGCTGGCTTTACACGTTCGTTCTGGTGGTGTTCGGTTGGGTAATGTTTGACGCTGTGCCCGTGGGGACGGTGTCGTTCGGTGATGTTTTCAATACGGTGTTCGGCTACATCGGCGCGATGTTCGGCGCGAACGGCGTGTTCGCGGACGCGTTCGCGATAAGAAGCTTTGTTACCTACGGGATTATGTTCGCGATTTGTATTTTCGCTTCAACCGATTCGTTCAAGATTATCTGCGGCAAAATCAAGGAGAACGCTCCAAAATGGGTTATGTACGGCTATCCCGTGGCTCAGACGGCGGTAATGCTTGCCTCTGTGGCGTTTATCACCACTTCGAGCTATCACCCGTTTTTGTACTTTAACTTTTAAGAGGGGGATTGTGACGCTATGAAATTTAAGTTTACTCCCGATAAGCTGATGATTGGGCTGTTCGCGGTGGTGCTGGCTGTGATTCCCGCTGTGACTATCGCGCTTCCGAAAGCGGAAAAGAGCGAAAACGAGAATCGTTCCCTTGCGAAGATGCCAACATTGATCGATGATAAAAAGCTTGATAAGGCGGAGAATCCCAAGGACGTGTTTAACGCGGTGAAATGGAAATACATCACAAACCGCGAGGGGAAAGCCTTTAAGGACGACTTTGAAACCTTTTTCTGCGACCATCTGGTGGGACGCGAGGTCTGGGTGAAATCTTGCAACACTTTGCAACGGCTTTCGGGCAAGCGTGAAATCAACGGAGTTTATACCGAGGGCAACCGGATGATTCAGTTGTTTCGCGGCGGCGACAGGGAAGCGGTTGATAATTCCATTGCGGCGATTAACGCGTTCGCGGCGAAATTCCCCGATAAACAGGTGAGCTTTATGCTGGCTCCCACTTCTCAGGAATATTACGGCACGAAAATTCCCTCGTATATGGAAATTTCAAGCGAGAAAGCTTTTATCGACGATACCTACAAGAAGCTTGACGGCGTTATGCCGATTGATTGTCAGGGGTTCGTTATGGGGCACGCCGATGAATATATCTATTATCGCACCGACCACCACTGGACGAGTCTGGGGGCGTATTACGCGTATCAATCGGCGGCGAAGACGCTGGGATATAATGCCTACTCGCGGAATATGTTTAATGTGGAGACCGCCGGAGTGGACTTCCACGGGACGTTGTATTCTAAAACGCTCGATGACTCTATTACCCCCGACACGATGGATTACTACTTCCTTTCAAACGGTGAACCAAACGTGAAGATGACCTGTATAAACGGCGGGGAGGTTCAGCGTTATGACAGCCTGTATGTTCGCGAATTTTTGGATCAAAAGGATAAATATTCCAGTTTTACGGGAAGTAATGTTCCTATCGTGACGATTGAAACGGACGTTGACAATGACAAGTCGCTGTTGATTATCAAGGACAGCTACGCTCATTCGCTTGTGCCTTTTTTGTCGAAGCATTACAGCAAGATTACTATGATTGATATGCGGTATATCAATACCGATATATCACGGTTGGTAAAACTGGACGAATATCAGCAGGTGATGTTTATGTACAATGTAATCACGTTTTCCGAGGACAACAATCTTCCGAAGCTGGCTCTTACAAGAGGCGTAAATTGAGAATTGTTCATTTTTATGTGCCGGAATATGAAAACGGAATATCCGCGCTGAAGTTTTTGAAACGGCGCGGATTTTCGGCGCGTCTGGTTACAAGACTGAAGTTCACCGGAGGTCTGACGCGCAACGGTGGGATTCTGCGGAGCATTGACCCGGTGTTTACGGGAGAGCGTATAGATGTAAGGCTTCCGGACGGTGATACGCTTGAGCCTAATCCCGATTTGTGTGCGGCTATCGCCTACGAGGACGAAGATGTGGTGGTGTTCGATAAGCCGCCCGGACTGGCGGTTCACCCGTCGGGTGGGCATTATTCCGATACACTGGGCAATCTGTTTGCGGCTATGTATCCGGGGGTGACGTTTCGTCCGGTGAGTCGTCTTGACCGCGATACCTCCGGGCTGTGCGTCTGTGCGAAGAATACCCTCGCGGCAGCAAAGCTCGCGGGAAAGGTGGATAAAATATACTATGCGGTGATAAACGACAAAATATTACATAGCGGTGAAATCAATGCTCCCATTGCGCGGGAATCCAACAGCATTATCAAACGCTGTATCCGCGAGGAAGGAAAGCCCGCGATTACACTCTACAAGCCGATTCGGCACGCGAACGGCAGGACGCTGCTTGAAATCACGCTTGTGACGGGGAGAACTCACCAGATTCGCGCGCATTTTTCGCATATCGGGTTTCCGCTGTGCGGGGACGAGATGTACGGCGGCGACTGTTCGGAAATATCACGTCAGGCGCTTCACTGTGGAAAAGTGACATTTTCCGCGCCGATTTCGGGTGAACGAATCACTGTTGAAAGTTCACTCCCCGAAGATATCGCGAAGCTGTTTGAGGAGAGAAAAGTATGCGGAAGATAATATGTGCGCTGATTATCACGATAATGTCTCTCGCTCTTGTTGCGTGTAACGGCAAACACCGCGTGAAAATTGAGAACGGCGCGACAGTTCTCGATGATGCGGGACTTAAAGTTGCGCTTCCAAAAGGCTGGGTGGTATTTGACACCGAGGAGGCGTGGAGCAGGGGCGGGACGGTGCGATGGGATACTCAATATTATATGTTTTATCTCGAAACGGACGACTATGAACTGTTTTGGACGTCGAGATTCCTGATGTCGGCGGAGAAACCGGACGGTGGA
Organism: uncultured Ruminococcus sp.; assembly: GCA_964480645.1. Taxonomy (GTDB): domain Bacteria; phylum Bacillota; class Clostridia; order Oscillospirales; family Ruminococcaceae; genus CAG-115. Next base: position 5,368 of record CAYZQU010000071.1, read on the forward strand.
ATCGCTATGGTTCTTGGAGTTGGAGCGATTTCCGAGAATATGGACGCGGAGTCCCTTGCGCGTAGAATAAACGATTTTGCTTTAATGGCATTTGGAGAGAGAAATTTTTCGGTTGATGGAATGGTTGAATCGTTCCCCGAAACCGACTCCGATAATTCCGGGATTCGGGGTTTCCTTTCAACTGTGAAGGTTGCGTTCTCGGATGGGGAGACGGATTTTGAGTTTACAATAGCGGATTACGTTTTCACTTATAAAGATTATATGTATTGTATGGAAATTTACTCTAATGAATCCTCCAAAGAAGACGCTAGAAATATACAAATTCTTCCAGCGGAATAGTGATGTTGCCCAAAAAAAATAAAAAAAACTGTAAAATTTTTAGAAAATCACTAAAGGCACTTGATTTATTAAAATGAATATAGTATAATAATAAGTGGATTATTCTGCAAAATGTTAAATCTTTCGGATTTTCGGCTGTAATTAAGAAAATTCGCATAAAAACAACATTCTTGGAGGTGAGACGCGCTTGCTTTTCGGAAGTAAAGTAATAAAAGTCGAGGTTCTTGATGAAAACGGAAAAAATATCATATCAGCGGAAAAGAATTTTGTTTTCCCCAAAAATTTGAATTCGGACGAGGATAGCATACTTATTATAAAGGGTAAGGATTTGCCCGATCTTGAACGTAATCAGATAGTTTCGATTGTGTCAACGACCAAATCCAATGACAGAATCAAATATACAGGCGCGGTTACGGTTTCGATGGATAAGCAGATGAACATTAAGATTTTGCAGAACAACGAGACCAAGGTGCTTGAGGAGCGGCGTCGGTATTTCAAGATTAAAATCTCCGAAAAGGGCAGGGCACTGTTTTACGTTCGCAGTGAAAAGACCGTGCGTTATGACCAGCCTATATCAATTACAATCCTCGATATCAATGTCGGCGGTATTTTTATGAAAACCGATGACGAGTCAGAGGAATTCTTTGAGGACGACCTTGTGTGCGTCGAGCTTGATCTGCTCGCGGATTATCCGCTGAATGTCGCGGCGCGGATTTTGCGTGTTCAGCGCGACCCCGAGGGCAATATAAAGGGCTATGGGTGTGAATTCCAAGGGTTGACGGCGGCTCAGGAGGACTACATCAGCAGATTTATTTACAAGGTTCAGACCGAACAGCGGCAAAAAGAAGCCGCGATTCAAGGGCGAATTTAACGCGTTTATTTTATGCGCGTTTTTATTGAAATTTTCAGCTAGGGGGAAAGATGATGAAAAAATCAACTCTCAAAATTGCGTTGATTGTCACTTTGGCAGTTTTCGCAATCGTTCCGGCAATTATTTTAGGCGCAGTCGGCACGTTTACGATTGTGAACTACGGTTCGGATATTCAGCATGAGGAGCTTGAGAAGGTTTCGCTGTCCAAGGCAACGGCGTTGGATATGGTGTTCTCAAACTATATGGCGGATGTTTCGGCATTGTCAAAAAACGCAAATGTCATCAAGACAGTGAACGGCGAGGCGACAAGTGACGCGGAGATTAAGACAATCTCCGGCAATAACTCGGATATTCTTGATGTACTTATCATTAATAACATAGGTACGGTTTTACAGTCCGTGAGCGGCACTCAGAAAAGCGGTTTTGAGCATTTCACCGAGGACGGGACTTTGCCCAGTGTGTCGGGGCTTGTAAGTTGGGAGAGCTATGGCAAGGACGCGGTTTTCGTTTCTTCACCGATTTATGCAAATCCTGAAGACAGAACGGGTGGAAAACTCGGATATGTTATTATGGTTGTGGATGTTTCCAATGTCGAGTCCGGCGTTGGTAAGGCACTTTCCGGAAAATACCTTGATGGAAAAGCGCATATGATGATTATTGATGAAGAAGGGAACGCCGTTAATTTCGATGGAAACGGTACAGCTATGAAGAGTGCCCAAGTGGACGGCGCGTTTACCGGCGACCACGCAAAGTCGATTTTCGATGGCTCCAATAATATTAGTGATGATTTGGTGATTACTAATGTTAAGTCGGAGAAGTTCGGAAAGTACACTGCTGTGTACGGATTTATTCCCAATAACGTTTCATGGAGATGGGTTGGTTTTGTGGAATCAGGTGCTATCAGCGGATTCGCGACCAAGACCAATATCATTCTGTGGATTACCGCTGCAGTTACTGCGACAGTTGCCTGTGTTGTTGCCGTAATTATAATAAGCAAGTTTACCGGAAATATGCACGATATGGTTCGCACAATGAACAGCATCAATGTTTCGGATGGCATATCGGCAATGCGGTTTACCATTAAGAATGATAAGAGCGAACTTGGGAGTATTCAGAAAACATTTAATGACTTTATTGATGAGGTTGAAATGAATAGTCAGCGTTATCGCACTATTTCTGACTTGTCCGATAATATGCTGTTTGAATGGGATTATCGTAAGGAGAGTATGTATGTTTCGGATAACGCGCTTGCGAAGTTCGATATCAACACCACCACCTCCACACTGTCCAACGGACGGTTCATTGACGCGCTTATGAGTAAAGAGGACGCAGAAAAATACAAGCGCGATGTCAACACAATGCTTAAAAAACAAACCAATATAACCTCCGAATATCAGCTTACTTCCAAGAGCGGCACTCCTGTTTGGGTTTCGGTTTCGATGACCGTTGTTACAGACCGTGTAGGCGAGGCATTGCGTGTAATCGGAGTTATGACCGATATTGACAATGAGAAGAAGATGGAGCTTCAGCTCTCTGAGCGCGCAAGCTACGACTTCCTGTCTCAACTTTTCAATCGCCCGACTTTCATCAGAAAGCTCTCTACCGAGCTTGACCACCGTGGACCCAAGAAAATTGCGGTTATGTTTATTGATGTGGACGATTTCAAGTTTATTAATGACCGCTATGGGCACACTGTGGGCGATGAAGTTATTCGTTATGTAGCTGATACCATCAGAGTTAAGGTCGAGGATCGCGGCGGATTCGCAGGAAGATTCGGTGGAGATGAGTTTGTGCTTTGCTTTACCGATCAGGACGATATTGCCCAAATTGACCAGATCGCTATGGATTTGATAGATGAACTGTATGTGGGTTATACAACC
>CAYZQU010000072.1:0-8379 GCA_964480645.1 uncultured Ruminococcus sp.
TATTAAACAGGCACGCCGCTGTAATGAGAGAAAAAACGGAGACCAACAATATTACTCCCAGTAATTCACTGCTTTGATACGCCAAAAATCGCGGGTCAATCTGGGTAACACTGTTGGATAGGAAAAATGTAGCGTGAAAAAACTTGCCGTCCATAACCAACAGGATTTTATCCCAAAACAGCGACAAATGCTCAAAAAACGGCGTTCCAATGCGCCAAATAACCAATCCCGCGATTAAAAAAATACTTGGAATGGCTATGATTTTTTTCACGAAAACAAACAAAGATGAGAATAAAATAGATGCCAAAATACAGATTGTTCCTATCAAGAACTTGTTCACCGAAAGTTGATAAAGCTGAATTATGTACATCAAGGCGCATAAATTAATCCCACAACACAACAGAATTCTTTTTAGAATCAGCACCAAAGCGTTGGGCTTGTCGTGGTAATAACTGTCAAAAACTAATACAACATCAGCAAATTTTCGTTTTCTCATATTCTTGTTCCACCATTTTTGTATAAATTCTACAAACTTTTTCAACTTTTATTTGAAAATGTGTATACCTTGACGTTTCAGAGAATCATTCACATACGCATATCTCATATTTTCCCACTGTTCGTAATCCCTGAACTTATCCAATCTCACTCCGCCTTTAATCAGAGTCACAAATGCCGCGTTTCGCATATTCGATACGTTTATAAACGTCTTCTCATCGTAAAACGCGCGGTAATCGCTTTTTGCGCATTCCTTTGGTAACACGATTCTTGTAGCCGTTTGTTCACTATCCGTCGGAGTTGTGATTAAAATGCCGTTAACGCAATCGGAGAGTACATTCGCGATGGTCTTCCCCTCCCCGAATTCGTCATTCAATCCGACAAAACCCCTTTCAAACAGCTCTCCGAGGCACATTCCCGCCATATTGGCTATCTCCCTCGCAATAGACGCCGAATCTCCACGGTAAAGGGTTTCAAGATTTACGCGTTTAAAAACTACAAATTCCTTGTTGACAATCAGATTATCCACGATTCGGTTCAGTGCCGCGCGCGTTTCCTCTGCGGATAGGTCGAAAATCTCGCGTACAAAGCTGTTCTGAGGGGGAATCTTCATAATTGAATCCGAATCCAACAGCGTCTTAGCACTGTTGAAAACATTCGTCAATTTGAACAATTTATCGTTCGCATATCCATCGAGCAATGAACTCAACTTATCATAAAACGCAACCAAAATCCGTCCGGTAAGCTGTGTTTTTTTCAGCTCGGCAAACTCTTTAATCCTGTCTATATAAGGTTCTACCGCCTTTTTTGCGATGAATCCCGGAGCTTTTAGCTTTCGATGAAGTGCTTTTAAACTTGTTTCCATTCGTGAAACATCTTCGTCAATTTCACCAAACGTTCTGTTTATTCTCTCGGAGCGCTCTCTGAGGGCTTTCAAGCAGCCTTTCACTACCCCCTCGGCGTATTTCGGTCCTTTTTTTGCGTCAAAAATCGCTTTCTCGCAAATTTTTACCACATGGTCGTAAAGTTCGCGTGAATAGGCTTCAGAAGCGGATTCACAGAGGGTTTGTATCGTTTCCAGACGGTCGGTGACATACTTCATTGAAGCGTTGCTTCCGCGCCTTAATGATTCAAACGAAAAAAGCGGATTCAGCGTTTCATCAAATTCAAACTTTGGAACATCTCCCGCCTTACTTGCCAACATCAAAGCGTCCGGGCAGACCTTGCCTTTCAGCAATCCAAGCTCCATCTCGTCCATTGTGTTTTTGCACAAATATTCATCAAATTTTGTGAGAATCTTTAGTGATAAATAACAAAGAATCTTCGCGATTGGAACAACATTAAAGACACTCTCCCCCGTGATGTAGTTGAATTTACGTTTCCCGCCTTGGAACAACATATTGTTGGTCAGTTTCTTGTCAACATCACCATCTTGTGTATATGCCACAGAGAAATCGCTCATAATCCTTACGGCTACCTTATCCGCCGTTAAATCGTAAGTACTCTCCGCCGCGTATATGTTACATGTCGAAAATGGCGACGAATCGCATTGCAAAGCCACTTTCGGGGAATACGTCTGTGTGAAGACCCGCCGCTTGCACTGAAAACTGTCCAACTCGGACTTAGTGACCACCGTATTCGCGTAAAACGACGCCAAATCGCGCCCTGACAGTCCCTGAAGCGGCGCGGTATCCGCGGCGAGCATGTGCGCGCAAATCCGCGCGGAATAGCTCACAGAACCGAATACAGACCTCGCGATGTAAGCCATGTCGACAGCCATTCCGCCGAAAAACGAATCACCGAGATTGCCCACCAGAATTATCTCCAACGGGGTTTTTCCCTTGGAAAAATCGTCGCGGGCGCGCTCAAATATATTCATTATTTTGTCAATATAATGAAAAACGCACAGTCGCGCGCATTGGCGCTTGTTCTTTCCGTAAACGGGCGTTCTTTGAGTATAGTTGAAAAGTCCCTCGTCAAACCACTCGCGAACCTGCTTTGGAAGCCGCTCCGGGTCGTTCAGATACGGATAAATTGCTTCCTCGGGGTCAATCTCAATCCGCTCCGAATCGAGCAGTCTTGAACCGTTGCGCTCCGAGGATTTCAGGTTTTCAGCGAGGTCAATTCCAAGAAACCTGATGGTATGAGAGTCGAAATCGCAGAAATTTTCAGCGAAATCCTTGCACCTGAGCGCAATGTCCACGCCGTTCATTCCTATTCCGATTATGAACAAACGACTTCCGCCGACAGGACTTTTAAAATCGCGAATCGTCTTCATTATGCGGTTTGGCATAAGCCATTCCAGCCGCTCATCCATATCCATGCCAACCCCTCCTCCGCATAAGGTTACAGCAATACTTATTTAAATTATACAATATTTTTTGTGACTTGTCAAGTATTTTATTTGATTTTAACCATTCAAACAGACAAATCTCACCGCTAACACTTGACAAATCTATTTTTCTATGTTATAATAAAAACAGTCTTTAATAAAGACGCAAATCATTGGCAGTAGGAGCGGCAGTTTGCCGCCAAAGGTAAGTGAATTCAATGACACAAGAAGATATGAAAATTTTAGCGAATATGCTTGATGAAATGATCGACAAGAAGTTCGATGAGAAGCTCAAGCCGATTTATGACAGACCAGACAAGATTGAGGAAGACGTTGATGAACTGAACTATAAAATGGAAATCAATAATTCTACTGTCAACTCATTGAGTGAATGGGCTGAGGCTGTCACAAAATATTACTTCCGGGATCTTCACTATCCGCTTCATGATGAAGAAAAACTTACATAAACAAAATCCCCCGTTTTTGCGGGGGATTTGTTGCTGTTACTTGACAATAACATTATAACGTTTCAGCCAACTGTCAATTTGCAGGAAATACGCGAAAATCTGCGGAATAGTCATCAGTTGCCCGTACCAATTTTTGGTAAACGTGGAACCGTCCGTGTCCAGCATTTCGCGTAGGCGGTCAGCGTTTACAATCTCGGTCAGGCGGCAGTCAGAGCTGTTCAACAACGATTTCAGCTTGTCGCTTAAAAGCCGCATATAATTGGGGTTATGCGTTTTGGGATAAGGGCTTTTCTTACGCCATATAATTTCCTTGGGGAGATAATCGTTCATCGCATAGCGGACTATTCCCTTTTCACGATTCTTATAATCTCTGAACTCACGCGGGATATTGTACGCGTACTCCACCAATCTATAATCGCAGAACGGCACGCGAACCTCCAGACCGTGCGCCATCGACATACGGTCCTTGCGGTCAGTAAGCGTTACAAACGGAAATTACAAATAGAACTCAATGTTCAGCTCCTCATCGGTGTATGTAATCCGCTTTATGAACAGACTTGCTATCTGCTTTTTGGTTTCCAAATCAAGGTCGTTCCAATCGTCTGCAAGCGCTCTTATCTGCTCAAGGTCTATTTTGGGCGGATTTTTCAAGGTTAACGCAAGTATTTCCTCCGTTATTTTCGCTTCACGTATTTTAAGTTCGTCTACCCTGTTGTTAAGATATTCCAGCATAGTATCGTTTGCTTTCACAAATTTTTCAACGATTGAATTAATTTCTTCATCTATTTTTGCTTTCCGAACCTTTAACTCGTTCAGTTTTGTGTTATTTTCATCAGATTTCTCGGATAATTTGTACTTGAAATCTCGGATATGCGGCAAGAGAACGCTTTCAACCGCTTGCTCCAACTCGTCAAATGTGGCGTGGGATTTTCTCTCATAGCAAATCTTGTTTTTTCTGCCGTCGCAGTAAACGTAGCGTTTTCCGTTACGCTGTCCGTTTACCACCGTCACGGCTAAGCCGCAGTATCCGCATTTGATAAGCCCCGAAATCCAACTGTTCTTGCCGCGTCCGCTGTTCTTTACGGATTTGTTGTTCTCCATTCTTTCCCGGACGCGAAGCCAGTCCTCGGAGGATATAAACCCCTCGTGAGCGTTAAGTTGTATATTCTCACCCTCAAGGTCTTTTAATTTGCTCCGCGTTTTACCCTTACGACAACCGTAAATCGTACAGCCGTGAACTCCGTCAAATTCCTCAATATCGTTATGCAAAACCGCTCCCCTTGATTTGAAGTAGTTATAAATATCTGCGTCCGCGCGGACGTACACGGGGTTTGAGAGTATGCGCATTATCGCGGTGTTTGAGAACTTCCTTTCGCTGTTAAACTCACAGTCGGAAGAATTAAGGAGCTTTACTATTTGCCCCATTGAAGCTCCGTCAAGGTATGTTTTGAAGATAAACTTAACAATGCCGCTTGTTTGGGTGTCCTCCTCAAGGATATGCGTTTTAATGCCGCTTATCTCATACGGTATCTTCTTGTAACCTATCGGCTCTTTCCCCGCCAAAAACGAGCCTTTCTTCGCTCTTTCGTAGAAGTTGTCCTTTATTCGCAGCCGTATCGTTTCACGTTCAAGCTCCGCGAAAACCATTATAATCTGCAGCATTGCCTTTCCCATTGGCGTCGACGTGTCGAACTGCTCCGTTGCCGATATAAACGCCGTGTTATGTTCCTCAAAGAACTTGTATATATTCGCGAAATCCAGAACGGAACGACTTATTCTGTCAATGCGGTAAACCACGACGTCCGTAATCCCGCCGCGTTCCACGTCCGACATAAGTCTTTGAAAATCGGGACGATTTGTGTTGCCGCCGCTATAACCCCGGTCTGTATAAACCTTATAGACCTCATCGGGTAGTATCTGCCTTTTGCAGAATTCTATCTGAGTCTCAATACTAGTGCTGTCCGCTTTGTCTACCGATTTCCTGCAATAAATAGCTTTCATTTACGATTTTCCCCTAACGTTTGATTATACCGTTTTTTCTTCACTATTTCAAGCATTTTTCTTGTTATTTCTTCAATAAATCTGCTTTTATCTTCCTCGGTTAATTTCAAATGTGATTGAGTAACTTTCATACGATATACTCCTTTCAAGAAGGTTTGTATTATCGTATTACGCGACCGTTCGTCCAAATGCATAACAGGGATTTTTTCCGTTCCTCCAATGTCTGCACATCGATTAAGCGTATAAAAAACGAGCCTGTCCATATTGATGAACAGGCTTGTTATTCATTTTTGATTATTGTTGAATTTTCCAAAAGGAAACCGTCAACATCACGGCTTACTGTGCGCTCTCGCAATATTTTTCAAATGTATCCTTGTCGATTTGAGTGCACTTTAAAGCAACCTCAAGAGGAATATTTTCCTTGAGCATATTTTTAATATCCTCAATCTTGTCCTCAATCCTACCTTTCTCCTCACGCTCTTTAGCATAATCCTCAACCAACTTGCACATAGTTCCCGCCTCCTCATTCTGATACTTGTGAGAACCCACCTGCCGCGACAACGCGCCAAACTTATCATTATTCGGATCGCTGTGCTTCATATATTGAAGCAGCTCCGACAGGAATGTTCCATCGTTTACTTTTGTATTGAAATAGTGTATATGAATACCGTTGTCGTATTCAACATCCGTGCCCTTGACATATTGTACTATTTCGTACTGTACTTTATTCATCTCAAACGGGTCGAAGTCCGAGATGAATATCATATAAAGCTCCGGCAACTCGGAGTAGTCCTTGCCCTTTTCCAGATACGACCAGTCAATAGCCGTGCTGTAATAACGGAGTCTGCGCTCGTGGTTGTCTTTATCTCCGACTTGGACTTCCACATCGTACAGATTATGTTCCTCGTCCTCGACAAGCGCGTCCAGAACAATGGAGTGCATTTCCGCGTTTCTTATAGAATACTGCGTTTTGTTTTCAATAATCTTAATCGGCTTTCCCATCAATTGCGTCAACAGATATTCCGCCGCGTCGTTATGCTCCATTATGACCGAAAAGAACGTGTCGTCCATAAGAGCCTGTTTAGTATCTCGCCATACACATCTTGCTTGTATATTTTTCAGCATACTTAGGCAATTTTTCTTGAAGTACATACAGTACATCGGCGAAAAATTGCCGTTGTCTGCTGAAAAATCTACTGCGCAATCTGCGCATATCGAGATACTAAACAGGCTCTAAGGTTGAACTGCGCTACCAGAGCCTTTTTCTGTTCAAATGTTCCTACAAGGTCTTCGTGATGAATGACCAAGATAATCACCTCAATAGCAATAAATTGCCGACGTTCACGGTATTATGTTTTCTTTATTATAACACACCGCCACATTTGTCAACATATCGCTTCACAATAAGCAGACGATATTTTTAATTTCTAATTATTAACATTCTTCTGCTTTTCGAAAAATTCATTTATTTCCGCTTTAATTTCATCGGGCTTTGAGGTTTTCAGAATATATCCCGAGGGCTTTAACGGCATAACGCCGATTACGCTTGCGGGGTCTCTGCGTCCCGTAAGGAAAATAACCGGAACATTGGCGAACACCTCGTCCGAACGGAGCATTTCCAATGTCTGACGACCGTCGCATATAGGCATTTCATAGTCAAGAAGCACAAGGTCGGGAACATCCAGCGCGATAGACCGAATAGCCGCGACCCCCGAATCCACTGCGGAAACGGAATAGTCGTTTGAAAGCATCTTCTTCATTCCCTCGCGTATGGTGGGGGAATCGTCCACAATCAGCACCTTTTTACGGGGATTCTTTTTCGCCTGTTCTTCCTTTTCCTTACGGCGGCTCAGGTACTTTTCAACCTCGTCGGCGGCGTTATCAGCCATTATGGAGAATCCGATACCCGATCCAAGCAAATGCGGCGCAATCACGCAGTAAGCGAAATAACCCACTCCCGTATCAAATAACAGACTCAACTGATGTTCGCATTTTACCATAAGCTTGTGGAAATCGCTGTAAGAGAGGAAGTCTTCTTCCTCAAGACCGTATTTATCCAAAGCCGGAAAGCACTCCATAGCCCTGCTTACAAATTGTCTTGCGGAATAACGCGTAGCGTGTATCAGCATTGTGTCAAGCTCGTTGGTATGTATTCCAAGAACCTTTCCCACCGTATTTATAATCATCTGCTCCTCGAATACCAAAATAATCTCCAGCTTTTCGTCTATATTGGGAGCGCCGTAAACCAAACGGTAATATATTCCGTTGCCGAACTTTTCCGCGCCATATCTGTCGCTTATAAGGTGCGCTTCAACATGGAATACGTTGAACAACTGTTGAAGAATCACCTTTTTAAGATCGTCCTGCTCCTCGCCGGAAAAAAGATTTTGCCAACGCCCGATATTTTCTTTACCCGATATTGCAAGATCCTCGGTGAGCGTGTGTCCGATAAGCCATCCCGCGCATACTCCGAGAAAATGCTCCAATGAATTTTTGGAATAACCGGTGCGCTCCAGTTCATTCTCCAAAGCGGGAAGTGTATTTTCGCGAAAGTTTTCATGCAGCAGACGATGCTGTGAAAGTCCTTTGTAATTTATAGACTCCATATAGGCTTCTTCATTGGAAAAATGTGTTAGCGCGTGAGTCTTAAAGAACTTGATCCCCTCGTTGCAAACCCACTCAATATCTTTCCCTTCTTTTTCCATAGCAAAAAGCTTATTTATTATGCTGAAAAGCTGTCGATGTTCCTTATCTATACTATCGACGCCGATATTGTATTCTTCCCGCCATTCATATTCATTGTTCATACCAAATCCTCCTGTTGCATTATATATTTATTCGCCTTGATATGCGAGATTCCGTCTTTTGTATATTAATATTATAGCACTTTCAAACGCTTTTGTCAAGAACTGTTTGTATCTGTCAGCGTTCTGATTTGAACAAAAAACGCGAAGTGAAAACACCTCGCGTCTTGAAATTATAGTGAACATCAAAATAAATTTGACGTTCACTAATAATTATAATCAAAATTGCCTCGCGCATACGTTCGCTAACGCTCACTTCGCGCGTATCGGCAAATAGTAA
>CAYZQU010000073.1:0-8195 GCA_964480645.1 uncultured Ruminococcus sp.
GAATTAAATCCGAAAAGCTTGCAGAGCCTGAAAAGAAACCCACGAAAAAGAAAACTGTCACAAAGAAGAACAATGAACCCGAGGTGAAATCCGAACCCAAGCCCGATGTGAAACCGGAAGTTAAGCCTGAGGCGAAATCCGAGCCTAAGCCTGAGAAGAAACCGGAAGTTAAACCTGAGGTGAAAGCCGAGCCTAAGCCTGAGAAAAAATCTGAGGTTAAATCTGAGGTGAAATCCGAATCCAAGCCTGAGTCAAAGCCTGAACCTAAAAAGGAGAAAAAGCCCGAGCCGAAGCAGGAATCCAAGCCTGAGAATCACGACAATAAGGCAAATCACACCTCAAAGACGGAGAATAAGCCGCAAAACCGCGACAACAAGCCGCGAAATCACGACAATCGTGACAACAATCAGCCCCGCAAGCAGCCGAAACCCGCTTCTGCAGCGAAAATGAATCCCGCGAAGCCGGCTATTGACTCCAGTAAGATTAAGGTAAACAATCCGCCTATGCAAAAGCAAAAGGGCGAGACTGTTCAGCGAGGCGAACAGGTCACCAAGACAGTTGACACACGCGGAAGCTATGTGGAGCTTGATAAGTACAATGAACGCTATGAGTCTATCGCTCCCGCAGGGAAGATGAACAACGATAATTTCCGTTCTAAGCAGAAGATTCAGCAGAAGTCTCAACAGAAGGGAAAACAGTTCAGCAGTAAGCGTGAAACCGAAGCCCAGAAGCTTAAGCGGCTGGAGCTTGAGCGCGCGAGAAAACAACAGCTTAAGGTTCAGATTCCCGATATGATAACCGTAGGTGAACTTGCGACCAGATTAAAAGCAACCGCTTCCGAGGTCATCAAAAAACTGTTCGGACTCGGTGTAATGGCAAGCATTAATGAGGAAATTGATTTTGATACCGCGTCGCTCGTTGCTGAGGATTTGGGCGCAAAGGTTGAAAAAGAGGTAATCGTGACGATTGAGGAACGTCTGTTCGAAGACGCCCCCGACGCTCCCGAAAGCCTTAAGCCGCGCTCTCCTGTTGTAGTGGTAATGGGACACGTTGACCACGGAAAAACGTCCATTCTGGACTATATCCGCCACGCGAGCGTTCAAACAACCGAAGCCGGTGGAATCACACAGCATATCGGCGCATATCGTGTCCATGTTTCCGACCACGACATCACGTTCCTCGATACCCCCGGACACGAGGCGTTCACATCAATGCGCGCGCGCGGAGCGATGATTACCGATATTGCGATTCTGGTAGTCGCGGCGGACGACGGCATTATGCCGCAGACCGTTGAGTCAATCAATCATGCTAAAGCCGCGGGAGTACAAATCATCGTGGCAATAAACAAGATGGATAAAGAGGGCGCAAATCCCGATAAGGTCAAGGAGGAACTTACCAAGTATGACCTTGTTTGTGAGGATTGGGGTGGAAACGTAATCTGCGTGCCCGTTTCCGCGAAGACAGGCGAGGGAATGGATACCCTCCTTGAGATGGTAGGTCTTACCGCCGACGTTATGGAGCTTAAGGCGAATCCCGACAGACTAGCGAAGGGCGCGGTTATCGAAGCACGTTTGGATAAGGGCAAAGGACCAATTGCCACATTGTTGGTTCAGAACGGAACGCTTCACACAGGCGATGTTCTTATTGCTGGAACGGCTGTCGGCAGAGTGCGCGTAATGCGCGATGACAAGGGCAAAACCGTTACAAGCGCGGGTCCTTCTGTGCCGGTGGAAATTATGGGTCTTTCCGAGGTTCCGTCTGCGGGAGATTCGTTCGCGGCTGTCGAGGACGAAAAACTTGCCCGTGAATTGGTTGAAAAGCGTAAGCACGAGGCAAAGGAGGAGCAGTTCAAGAATTACCATAAGGTAACGCTCGACAATTTGTTCTCGTCTATTGAACAAGGTGAGATAAAAGAACTTCCGATTATAGTTAAAGCGGATGTTCAAGGCTCTGTTGAGGCGGTTACGCAGTCTCTGGAAAAGATTTCCAATGATGAGGTTCGTGTAAAGGTAATCCACGGCGGCGTTGGCGCGGTAAGCGAGAGTGATGTAATGCTGGCGATGGCTTCCGGCGCGATAATAGTCGGATTCAACGTTCGTCCGCACCCGTCCGCTGACGATTCTGCGAAACGTGAGGGTGTTGAAATCCGTCTGTACCGTGTAATTTATGACGCAATCGAGGATATTGAGTCCGCGATGAAAGGAATGCTCGCGCCGAAATTCCGCGAGGTTGACCTTGGACGCATTGAGGTTCGTCAGGTGTTCAAAATCACCGGAGTTGGCGTTGTCGCGGGATCGTACGTTCTGGATGGCAAAGTCGCGAGAAACGGTCAGGTGCGAATTGTCCGTGACGGAATCGTAGTCGGAGACGACAAGATTTCCGGACTTCAGCGTTTCAAGGATTCCGTGAAAGAGGTTGCCGCAGGGTTTGAGTGCGGCATAAGCCTTGAAAAGTTTACTGACATCAAGGAGGGCGACATTTTCGAGGCGTATGTAATGGAGGAATATCAGGACTAAAAAAGGAGGTCGGATATGCCTAATTTTAATATAAAACGTTTGAATGAGGACATTCGTCGGGAGCTTTCCGCTGCGGTAAGTGGCGTGAAAGACCCTCGCGTGTCCGAGGGATTTGTAACGATAACAGGCTGTGAGCTGACAAACGATATGTCGTACTGCAAGGTGCGCGTGGCGTGTATGGGCTGCGAGGAGCGTACCGCTAAGGCGGTTGAGGGAATGACCGCTGCGGCGGGGTATTTCAAACGACAGATTGCCGCGCGGATACGTATGCGTAAAATTCCGGAATTGATTTTTCAGCCCGATAATTCTTTGGAATACAGCGAGCATATTGAGGACATTATAGCTCATTTGCCTCCGCATGTTTCGGATAGCAACGAGGAAAGGGAGGATTCCGATGAGGATTGACGTTAAAACAGCGGCAAGCTTCTTGACGGAAAACGACGATTACTTGATACTAATGCACGCAAGCCCCGATGGAGATACTGTGGGCTGCGGACACGCGCTTTGTGGGGCGCTTCAGCGATTGGGAAAGAACGCGCGCGCGGTCTGTCCGGATCGGATTCCACACAGATTTGATTATATGCTCCGCGCCATAAAGCCACAGGAGTTTGAGCCGAAAACGGTTGTATGCGTTGATGTTGCGGATTCCAAGCTGCTGAACAAAATGAAGTCTGTCGGTGACACCGCGAAACTGTGTATTGACCATCACCAGACAAATACCGATTACGCGGAAATGACGCTTGTAGACCCGATGTGTGCGGCTGCCGCCGAGCTTGTCTATGAGGTGATAAAAGCAATTGGAGTGCCGTTTGAAGCGGCTCTCGCGGATTGTATATACACAGGAGTTGCGACCGATACCGGCTGCTTCAGGTTTTCGAGTACCACCGCGAAGACACATCGAATCGCCGCTGAGATGATAGATTTTGGCGCAGATTTTACAAGAATAAATTATGTGAATTTCGACCTCAAAACACGCGGACGAATAAAGCTAGAACAGACGGTTCGCGAGAATATCGCGTATTTCGCCGATGGTCACATCGCGCTGATAACCGTGCCGCTTTCGCTTGTCAAAAGTATTCCCGACATTGATGAGGAGGACGTTGGCGCGCTGGCTGACTTTCCACGGCAGATCGAGGGTGTGGATATCGGCATCTGCCTTAAGGAGAAGAAAAACGGCGTATTTAAGGCGTCGCTCCGTTCAAGCGAGCGCATTAACGCGGCGAAGATTTGCGAGGAATTCAGCGGGGGCGGTCACGCGAGGGCGGCGGGCTGCTCATTTGATGGCGGAACGCTTGCGGACGCAGAGCTGAAGATAATCAAGGCTTGCTGCAAGGCACTTCAGGAAGCGGGAATCGAATGAACGGCATAATCATTGTGGATAAGCCGCAAGAGTTCACATCATTTGATGTGGTTGCGGTAATGCGCGGAATTCTGCATACCAAGAAAGTCGGTCACAGCGGAACGCTTGACCCGATGGCTACCGGAATTCTACCGATTTTTATTGGTAACGCGACAAAGGCGATTTCATTGTTGCCGGATTCCGATAAGAGCTACCGAGCCGGATTCCGTCTGGGGCAGACATCGGATACTCTGGACATCTGGGGAAAATGCACGGAATTGCAACCCGTAAATATTTCCGAAAAAACGTTACGAGAAACGCTTAATAGATTTACAGGCGAAATCAAGCAAATTCCGCCTATGTATTCCGCACTCAAGGTGAACGGACAAAAGCTGTGCGACCTCGCCCGAAAGGGAATTGAGGTGGAGCGCAAACCGCGTTCCGTAACGATTTCGCGTTTGGATTTGGTGGATTTCAGTGGCTCGGAGGGAATAATCGACGTTGACTGTTCCTCAGGAACATATATCCGCACATTGATTGACGACATTGGTTCTACGCTTGGTACGGGCGCGGTTATGACCTTTTTACGGCGCACAAGAGCCTGCGGGTTTACCGACGGGTACGAGCTTGAGCGGCTTAAGACAATGCCGCACGAGGAACTGAACAGCCTTATAAAGCCAATTGACGAGGTGTTTTCAGAGTATCCGAAGATTCATCTTGATGAGCGTCAGAAAACGCTTTATCTCAATGGCGTTCGACTGGATGTGAACCGCTTGGAATCCGCGCCCGAGGACGGACAACTATGCCGCGTCTATGCCGGGGATTTCCTCGGTATAGCGAAAATTTCAGCCGATGAGTTAATATCGGTAAAACGTTTTACAATAAATAACGGTGACTAACATTGATTGATATAACATACGGTCCGACACCGCGAGAAAAAACCGCCGTTGCGTTGGGCTATTTCGACGGGCTTCATCTCGGTCACGTCGGAGTAATTGAAGCTGCTCTGTCGCAAACAGATATGCGCCCTGCGGTGTTTACGTTCAATTGTGACACCACACTGCCGAAATTTCGCAGTCCCGAAGACATTATTTCTTTCGAGAACAAGTGCGAGTTGTTGGATAAAGTCGGCGTGGAATATCTGTTCGCACCCGATTTCGCGGATGTTTGCAAGTTCAGCGATGAGGATTTTGTTCGCGAGATTCTGGTAAAGCGTCTTAACGCGGGATTTGCCTGCTGTGGACGGAATTTCCGTTTCGGGCTTGGCGGTCGGGGAACTCCCGAGCGATTGAGTGAGTTGGGAAAAAAGTACGGGATTTCCGTGGAAATAGTCGAGGACGTTTGCCTTGACGGAGAAATGATAAGCTCCACGCGAATCCGTGAGCTTATTCGCCGTGGTGAAATTGAGGAAGCAAACAGACTGTTGGGCTATGAACTGTGGTTCAAATTGCCCGTAGTTCACGGAAACGAACTTGCGCGGGAATTGAATTTTCCAACCATCAACCAGATAATCCCGAAAACCAATATAATTCCGCGCTTTGGCGTGTATCAAAGCTATGCGGAGGTTCACGGGCATCATTATCACGCCATAACCAACATAGGAATCCGTCCGACTGTGATAAGCGGCGGTGAAACGGTTATGGAAACGCACATTCTGAATTTTAGCGGCGACTTGTACGGTGAAAAAATTGCTGTGTCGCTGTGTAAATTCATTCGTCCCGAGCAAAAATTCGCGGGGATTGAGGAACTGAAATCCCAAATCGGTAAAGATATTCGGGAAGTTACAAAAAAATGAAAGGATTGTAAATAAATGGAAGTCAGAACACGATTCGCGCCCAGTCCGACGGGCTATATGCATATCGGAAACCTCAGAACGGCGCTTTATACCTACTTGTTGGCTAAGAAGAACGGCGGAAAGTTTATACTCCGCATTGAGGACACCGACCGCGAACGCTATGTTGAGGGCGCGGTAGATGTAATTTATGACACCTTGCGTACCTGCGGTCTGAATTGGGACGAGGGTCCCGATGTAGGCGGCGATTACGGACCTTACATTCAAAGCGAACGTATGGGAATGTTCAAGGAATATGCCGAGGAATTGCTGAAAAAAGGCAAGGCGTATCGCTGTTTCTGTACCAAGGAGCGTCTGGAAGAACTTGCGGCAGTGCAGAAAGCGTCCAACATCTCGCCGATGTACGACCGCCATTGCCGTCACCTTACGCAAGATGAGATTGACAAGAATCTTGCCGAGGGCGTGCCTTATGTAATCCGTCAGGCGATTCCCGAGGAGGGTTCGACTACGTTTCATGATGAGATTTATGGTGACATCACGGTGGAGAATTCCATTTTGGACGACCAGATTCTGTTGAAAACAGACGGAATGCCGACTTATAATTTCGCGAACGTTGTGGACGACCACACAATGAAAATTACGCACGTTGTCCGTGGAAATGAGTATCTGTCCTCCGCGCCGAAGTACAATCTGCTGTATGAAGCGTTCGGTTGGGAGCCGCCGATTTATATTCACGTCGAGCATATTATGAAAGACGCGCAGCATAAGCTCGCTAAGCGCGATGGCGACGCATCGTTTCAGGACTTGTTGGCAAAGGGCTATATGACCGAAGCAATTCTGAATTATATTCTGTTGTTGGGTTGGGCGCCAAAGGGCGAAAACGAGATTTTCTCGCTGCCCGAAATGATTGAAGCGTTCGATTTAAGCGGAATTTCCAAGTCACCCGCTATTTTCGACCCGCAGAAGCTCAAGGCGATAAACGCGCATTACGTCCGCGCACTGCCTCCCGAGGAGTTCGAGAAAATCGCGACTCCGTATATCCGAGAGACCTGTAAGCGCGAGGACGTGGACATCAAGTTACTTTGCAGTGTTTTACAGCCGCGCTGTGAGTTGTTCACCGATATTCCCGAACAGGTGGATTTCATTGACGCACTGCCCGAATATTCCACGGATTTGTATGTCAACAAGAAGATGAAAACCACCACCGAAACTTCTCTGGACGCGCTGAAGAAGATTCTGCCCATTCTTGAAAACCTTGAAGAATTCACTCAGGAGGGCGTTCACGCTGCATTGTTCAAGCTGATTGAGGAGCTTGGCGTAAAAAATGGCGTGATTCTGTTCCCATTACGTGTGGCACTTTCGGGTAAGCAGTTCACTCCGGGCGGCGGCGTGGAGTTGTCGGTAATCCTCGGAAAAGAGGATTCGCTGTCGAGAATTCGCAAGGGTATAGAACTTCTGGCACAGTAATTTCATAAGCAAGTCACATAATTGTCACGGCGGGGAGTTATAATGAAATGCGTAATATCTTTACGTGAGGGTTTGGATTAATTAAACGTTAACTGGGAGCTGAAAAAATGATTGAGGTTGAAAATTTAACCAAAAGATACGGCGGCAAACTCGCCGTTGATAATATCAGCTTCACTGCTAATGATGGAGAGATTCTGGGTTTTTTAGGTCCGAACGGCGCGGGAAAAACCACCACAATGAACATCATCACAGGGTATCTCTCGGCAAGCGGCGGTACTGCGCTCATAAACGGCGCGGATATTCTGGAAAACCCGATTGAGGCAAAGCTGAATCTCGGCTATTTGCCGGAACAGCCGCCGTTGTATCTTGATATGACGATTAAGGAATATCTGAATTTTGTCTATGGGTTAAAACGCTGTAAGCTCCCGAAAAAATCACATCTGGGCGAGATTATGGAACTTACCGGAATTGCTGATTCAGAGCATCACATCATCCGAAATCTCTCCAAAGGCTACCGCCAACGCGTGGGGCTTGCTCAAGCGTTGGTTGGAAATCCCTCCGCGCTGATTCTGGACGAACCAACTGTCGGACTTGACCCCAAGCAGATAATTGAGATTCGCGACTTGATAAAGCGTCTCGGAGAGAATCACACTGTGATTTTATCCTCGCACATTTTGTCCGAGATACAGGCAGTTTGCAACAGGATAGTGGTAATTGACCATGGGCGGCTGATTGCAAATGATACTGCGGAAAATCTCTCTCGGGATTTGTCCGTCGACCACAAGCTGACTGTACAAATTGAGGGATCAACAAAGGAAGTCGAGCAACTACTGAAACAGATTCCCGATATGGGGAGTGTTCGCTTCGTCCGCTCGGTGGACAAGACGGTCTTTGAATACGAGCTGAATCCCAAAAGCGGAAAAGATGTTCGGCGAGAGGTATTTAAGCGAATGGCGTCAAGGAATTATCCGATTCTGATGATGCGCGGAAGTGAATTGACTCTGGAGGAAATTTTCCTTAAACTTACAACCGAAAAGGAGGAGAAGTAATGCTTATCAAATGCCCTGAGTGTGAGCTGCAA
>CAYZQU010000074.1:0-8188 GCA_964480645.1 uncultured Ruminococcus sp.
TTTTTGCGTGAGCCTAATGATATTTCCAGTTACGCAGCGCTCGCTTGTATCGCGTTTCAGTATAACCAGAACGACCAACTCGGAGGACAGTCCGTGCCTAATTTCGATTACGCGATGGCAGAGGGTGTAAAAAAGACTTTCAGACGTATGTATATCCAGAATATGGCAAAGGCGATTGTGTATTCTTATGAAAATACAGACTATCACGAGATATTGGAAATGCTGCGAGATGTTGAGAAAAAACTCGCGGAGGAGGGATTGTTCCCCGCGCTGAATAATAATGACGATTACAAGTCCCGCGAGTGGGAGATTCTTGCTCCTAAATTCGGCGATAAGTTTACCTCGCTTCAGGACGAGGCTGAGAAGCTTGCAGAGATGGAAACCGACCGCGCGACATATCAGGCAATGGAAGCGTTGATTCACAACCTCAACACGATGAATTCCCGCGCGGGCGCGCAGAATCCGTTCTCCTCTATAAATTATGGAACAGATATATCTCCCGAGGGCAGAATGGTTACACGCAATGTAATGCTTGCCACCGAAAGCGGCTTAGGAAACGGTGAAACTCCGATTTTCCCGATTCACATCTTCAAGGTTAAAGAGGGCGTAAATTACAACGAGGGCGAACCGAATTATGATTTGTTCAAGCTGGCAATCCGCGTTTCCGCGAAAAGAATGTTCCCGAATTTCAGCTTTATCGACGCTCCGTTCAATCTTCAATATTATAAAGAGGGTGACTACAACACCGAAATCGCTTATATGGGCTGTCGAACACGCGTTATCGGCAACATATATGATCCCTCGCGTGAAATCGTTACGGGACGCGGAAATCTCAGCTTCACCACGATTAATCTCCCGCGTCTGGGAATTGAGGCTCACAAGGATATTGATAAATTCTATCGCGACCTTGACGCGATGATGGAATTGGTGTTTGAGCAGCTTTTGCAGCGGTTTAAGATTCAGTGTTCCAAGCGAGTTAAAAACTTCCCGTTCCTGATGGGGCAAGGAGTTTGGATTGATTCCGAGAAGCTGGACGAGAGCGACAGCATTGCTGAGATTTTGAAGCACGGCACATTGTCCGTTGGATTTATCGGTCTTGCGGAGTGTTTGAAGGCTCTTATAGGCGTTCATCATGGTGAAAGTGAGGACGCTCAGAAGCTCGGACTTGAAATCATCACGCACATGCGCGAAAAAGCCGATGCCAAGAGCAAGAAAACGGGATTGAATTTCACTCTGCTCGCGACACCCGCCGAGGGGCTTTCCGGGCGTTTTATCGCCATCGACAAGAAGCACTACGGCGAAATTCCCGGTATTACCGACAAGGATTACTATACCAATTCTTTCCACGTTCCCGTGTATTATCCCATCAGCGCGTTCAAGAAAATCCACATCGAAGCTCCATATCACGCGCTTACAAATGCGGGGCATATCAGCTATATCGAGCTTGACGGCGACCCGCTGAAGAATCTTGACGCGTTTGAGCGAATTGTTCGTTATATGAAAGAGGAGGGAATCGGTTATGGCGCGATTAACCACCCGATAGACCGCGACCCTTGTTGTGGATTTACAGGGATTATTGACGATGAGTGCCCTAAGTGCCACCGTCATGACAGTGAAGTTGTACTTGACCGAATCGAGCGTCCAAAAATGTTCTTAAACGAGGAGTAATACTAATTTTAAATTAAAAAAGTACAAATTATGTTTTCTCTCCCCCGCGAAGCGGGGGAGAGAAAACAAGATAATATGTCTACTTTTAATGAGATATTAGTATAAAAAGGGGCAAAGTTGTATGATGGTATTGGATTTGCGTATTGCGGGAACAATTCTTGAATCCATTGTGGACGGACCGGGACTGAGATACACGGTGTTTGTTCAGGGCTGTCCGCATAATTGTCCCGGCTGCCATAATCCGCAGACGCACGATTTTAACGCGGGAAAAACAGTTCCGATTGAGGAGCTTTTCGCGGAATGCACCGAGGATCCGCTTATTACCGGGGTTACATTCTCCGGCGGTGAACCGTTCTGTCAACCTGAGCCGTTGTACTGGCTGGGTAAAATGTTTAAGGAGCGCGGGCTGGACTTATGGTGTTACAGTGGATATACTATACAGGAACTTATTCGCAAGTCGAAAAGCGAGGAATATGTCGGTAAGCTGCTGTCCATACTTGATGTGTTGGTGGACGGGCGATTTATACAGGAGAGGAAATCTCTTTCGCTGCCATTTCGCGGAAGCGATAATCAGCGGCTTATTGATGTGCAGTTAAGTTTGGAGGAGAAAATGGTATTTTGTGTGAACGAGAAAACTTTAATTCCGCAAAAAACAACCACTCCGCGCAAAGATAGTTATCAAATGTTGCGTGAGATTTTTTCCAAAGAATCCAACGATCGCTACGCGCAAAGATAATGGTATATAAATTGAATCCCTCATCGTGTGATGAGGGATTCGGTTTTTTTAATCTCCAAACGAAATGCCGATGTCACGTGCCGTTTTAACAATATCACAGTCCTCGGTGACGAATTTGGTTTTCATTGCAACATCAATGAGCTTGTTCTCGGTGACTTTTCCGTCAACCATCGCGACAGTGTAACCATATTTCTCAAGTTTGAGCAGATGTGCCGCGTGTGCGCCGAATTGAGTTGCGAGAACACGGTCATAAGCAGAGGGTGAGCCGCCGCGCAGAAAATGCCCCGGAACAACGGTTCTGGTTTCAAGACCGGTTCTTGATTCAACTTCCTTGGCGATTCGTGTTGTCGCAGTTGTTTCGCCGCGTTCCGCGCGAGCCTTGGCGCGTTCTTTTTTCTTGAGCTTTGCTTCTTCACTGTCAAACGCGCCCTCCGCAACAGCGATAATAGAGAACGCCTTACCCGCGTCCGCGCGTTTCTGACAAGCCTTTGCGACCTTTTCAATATTATACGGGATTTCAGGGATCAGGATAATATCCGCGCCGCCCGCAACACCGCTGTACAGCGTCAGCCAGCCCGCTTTGTTACCCATAATCTCGATTACCATAATTCTGCTGTGAGAATTGGCAGTGGTGTGGATTCGGTCAATAACCTCGGTTCCGATATCCACCGCGGTATGAAATCCGAACGTAACGTCCGTGCCAAAAATATCATTATCAATGGTTTTCGGCAGACCGATAACATTCAAGCCCTCCTCCGAGAGCATATTCGCGGTCTTGTGCGTTCCGTTTCCGCCTAAGGTGAACAGGCAGTCCAGCTTCAGATTGCGGTAGGTCTGCTTCATTTCCTTTACTTTGTCGACCTTATCGTCCTCAATAATCTGCATCATTTTATACGGAGTGCGCTTTGTACCGAGAATAGTGCCGCCCGTGGTGAGGATTCCCGAAAAATCCGACGGAGACATCTCCCTGTAATCGCCGTGAATCAAGCCATGATATCCGTCGTGAATTCCTACAATTTCCACCTTGTCCTCTCCGAATTGTTCATAGGTTGCTTTTGCAACGCCGCGAATAGTCGCGTTAAGTCCGGGGCAGTCGCCGCCGCTTGTAAGAATACCGATTCTGAGTTTTCCCATAATGTCTACCTCCTGTTTATTCCTTTGTACTGTTAATCGCCAAACCGAGCCGATTGTCGTTTCCGCGGAAAAACAGCACCTTCATACTGAATAATCTTGACCAGAGCCTGTCTTGATACCGTTGTTTCAAACCATTTTCATCGAGATTGGTATTAACAATCATCGGAAGCGAACGGCTTTGCCGCGCGTTTATAATTTCATAGAGCAGGGAAGCGGTATATTCTGAGGAATTTTCAGCTCCGAGATCATCGAGAATTAATAAATCACAGTCGGTAAGCAGCATCATTGTATCATCGCTTTTTTCGTTATGTGAGAATTGCTCTTTCTGGAGCTTTCTCAACAGCTCCGGTGCTGAACCGTAAATTACGCTGAATCCACGCTTGATGAGTGCATTGGCGATAGCAAGCGACAAATGCGTTTTTCCGAGACCGGTGCCACCCATCATAAACAGCCCATAGCCGCGTCCGTTGAATTCATCGGCAAATTTCACGCAGTCATCATAGTTTTTCTTCATAATCTTGCGTTTGCTGACGCCGAAGTCCTTATCAATTTCATCGGGATAGACATCTGTTCTGAAACTTTCAAAGGAGCTTAATCGCAGTGGGGATCGCGCGTTCAGATTCTCTGCGGCAATACCTGTAAGAATTTTTCGAAAACATACGCACCATTCACCGTCCACTGAGCCTTTGTCGTGGCATTTTGGGCAGGTATATATGCGGTCAAGATAATCGGCGGGATAGCCGCTTTGTGTCAGTATCTCGTTCATTTGTTTTTGAATCTTGACGTTTTTATCCAATTGTGCCTTGACTTTGGCTTCGGCATCGGGGTCTCTTGCCGCCAGAATCCTTGCGATTTCCGCTATTGTACCCGAAAGCTCGTCCGCCAAATGAGCATATTGCGGCAGTTTTGTGAAAATTTCCTCACGACGTTTGGCTTCAACCGCTCTGTTATCCGACCGACGCTGCGCCAGACGTTCCTGCGCCAATTGAAAAAACCTTTTGTCCAGTCCCATAATCTACCTCAAGTTCCGTCCTTGTAACGATTTCTGATTTGCGACATCACACTGTCGACATTAAACGAGGATTTGCCGCTTGGCTCGGCGGATGTTTTTTTGCTTATTGATTGGCGGTATGCGGCTTCTGATTTTTCAATCGCTTCAGGAGTACGTAAGCCCTCGGAATTCCAGCTTTCAAGGATTTTATTCGCGTATTCGGGCTTCCATTCGTTAATCCGGTCTACCGTCTTTTCATAAGCAAGCATAATCATCTCCTCGCCGAATCCCCATTCATTTGCCCATTTATCAATGAAATTTCGCATTTTGGAGGTCATGCGTGACTTCATACCCATCGCGCGGCGAAGACGCTCCTCAATTGAGTTTTGCTTTTCCAGCGCGCGGATTTTCGCGTTTGCCAGCTCCACCGAGGTGATTTCTTCTTCCGCCCAGTTTTTGGCAACGGTGGATATATAACTCGGTGCGGTCTGACCTATTTTGAAGCAATATCCCAACAGCATTGCCGAAACCGCTCCCGAAAGTCCGTAGTGGTCGGTCAGCGAGATTAGAAGCTGATTCTCACTTTGTCGGAGCATTCTTCCGTACAAACGCTGAGCCTCGCCAAACAGGAATTTGATTTCATCGTCGTCTTCTATCCGCGAGGCGATTTCCCCTGCGGAGACCTTTACGGGTTTTGGAAGTTCTACGTTTTTAACAACGGGATTTTCCTCCGATGCGGAAAACTCGTCCGTGTTCGGAGCGGCAGGGGAGAGCATACTCAAATCCGCATTGGTGTAGCGGACTATCCCACGCTGTACCCAAAACAGAGCGGCATCTTCAAGCTCCCCTGTTTCGGTAAATCCAAGCTCCTCCGTCAGTTTTTCACCGGAGATTTTTTCACCGCCGTGCCGCAAAAGATACAACAACAGCTTCAGTGAGTTCCCGCTTGCCAGTTTAATATATTTGTCAACAACCGAGGACGGAACAGCGAAGACACTGTTCCAGTCTCCAAGATTTAATGAATAATCCAATCCAATCACCTTTTTAGTTCCCAATAAAACATTCTTTTTAATTGAACGTTTTCGCTGTAAGGATACCACGCCACTTTGAATTATTATGTGCTGGCGTTTTAGTTCCCAATAAAGTGTTTATTTTATTATATCACATTTTCTTCCATTTTGCAATAGAAAATCTCTTATTTTTGAAAATCATTTCTAGCGCCCATTGAATAAGCCACACTGCTGTTACAAGAACTCCCAGTATAAGCCATTGCGAGGGCAGCAAGGGGGTAATGTAGAAGAACTTTCCGAATAATGCGATAATTCCGCAGAATATAGCAATCAATCCGCCTAACATCATTCCACGCCAAGCATTAAACGGACGACAGACGTTCCAAAGCACGCGGAAGCACGCCGCTCCGGTTATCAGCACGGCAATAACGGAAAATTGCTCCGATGGGATTTCGTAAATCGCTTCCGCCCCCGAAAGCAGACAAATCCCGACAGCCACGGATATTCCGCCCGGTGCGGCTTTTTTCAGCACATTGGATATAAAAGCTCCCGAGACGCGTCTGAAGTTCGGTTCAAGAGTCAGCAGAAATGATGGAATTCCGATGGCTATCGCGCTGATAAGCGTCATCTGAATCGGCTTAAACGGGTAGGACAACGGCAAAAACAGAAATACTGCCGCCAGAATGAAAGAATAAATCGTCTTGTTCAGAAACAGCGTAGCCGAGCGTTCGATGTTGTTAATACAACGCCGTCCCTCCTCGACTACTTTCGGCATAACGGCGAAGTCCGAGGTCATAAGCACTAACTGTGAAGCCGCGCGAGCCGCGTCGCTGCCGGACTGAACCGCAACGGAGCAGTCCGCTTCACGCAGCGATGGAACGTCGTTTATACCATCGCCAATCATTGCGACTTTATGTCCCGCGGATTTCAAAGCCTTAATTAACAATAACTTCTGTTCGGGATTCGAGCGACCGAAAATTGTGTATTTTTCGCAGATTTCGGGGATTTCCTCCTCCGAAACCTCTCTCATATCAATTGATTCAAGGTTTTTCAGACCTGCGCGGGAAGCCACATTTGAGACTGTCGCGGGGTCGTCCCCCGATATGACCTTTATGGTTACGTCCTGCTGTCTGAAGAACTCCAGTGTTTCACGCGCTGAAGTGCGAACCTTGTCCGAAAGCAGAACCAGCGCGGCGGCGGAAATATCCTCAGGGAGCTTGTCCTTCGGAAGTTTTAGGTTCGAGTGCGCCAGAACCAGAACACGCAATCCGTTCCGCGCGTATTTTTCGCATTGCTGCGCGATTTGCGCGTAATTATCTCCGAGAACGAAGCTTGGCGCGCCCAGAATCAGCGTTCCCAATTCGGAAAACTCCGCCGCGCTCCATTTTCGTTTGGAATTGAACGGAACGGTGTTTACAAGTGTAAAATTTGTAGAACCCGCGAACCGCTCCCGCAATGCTCTGATTGTGGAATTCCCCTCGGGAAACGCCGCCGCGAACGCGCTCAGCGCGGAGTCCGCGTCAAAATGTTCTTTAAGAGGTATAATTTCCGAAACCTCCATACAGCCCTCGGTGAGCGTCCCAGTCTTGTCCAAACAAAGAACATCCACGCGGGCAAGCTCCTCAGCGCAGTACAAATCCTGACACAAAGTATTGTGACGTGCCAGCTTTATCGCGCTGATTGCCAGAGCGACCGATGTAAGAAGCACCAACCCCTCGGGAATCATTCCCAGAAGTGCCGCGCAGGAGCTTGTTACGGCGACTTCCCGCGTTTCTGCCGATATGAAAAACGCTTTATAAAACAGTACCAGCCCGAATGGAACAATGCAAATCGACACAACCTTGATGATTTTTTTTATGGATTTCATCATTTCGGAATTGTGCCTTTTTACGTATTTCGCGTTTTTTGTGATTTTACCCGACGCCGATTGTTCTCCGACTCGCACCGCGACAGCCTTGACACAGCCTTCGGTGACGAAGCTGCCCGAGAGAAGCTCATCGCCGATTTTTTTGGGGATTCCGTCGCTCTCGCCCGTGATAAGACTTTCATCGGTCTCGCATTCTCCCTCCGCCACTTCGCAGTCCGCCGGAACCTGCATTCCGTTTGACAGAATCACCACATCTCCGATTACGACGTCATTTATGGGGATTATTTTCTCCGCGCCCGAACGCAGAACCTTAACTTTAGGCGCGGAGAGTATCGAGAGCTTGTCTATTACGCGCTTGGAGCGGATTTCCTGAAAGATTCCGATTCCAATATTGCAGATAACTACTCCCATAAACAGCGTATTCCGCCAACTGCCCACCGAGGCTATAAGTACAAAAAGTATGAGGTTTATCAGGTTAAATAGCGTGCAGACATTATCTCGGAAAATCATTGCGACGCTTTTCGTTCTGACATTGAGACTGCCGTTGCTTTGTCCGTTTTGAGAGCGGTGAAGCGCCTCCTCATCGGTAAGCCCCGTATTTAGGTTAGTTGGATTCATAATTCCTCCATGGAAAAGAACTTTTATATGCTTCATTCTGCCGCAACAGAAAATCTAAGGTTAAAGATTATAAATATAGTATATAACTTTTTTTACTCAAAGTCAAGGGAAGTGTGACGGTTTTACGAAATTTTTTAATAATGACTTGATTTTTCTTCACAAAT
>CAYZQU010000075.1:0-8002 GCA_964480645.1 uncultured Ruminococcus sp.
TGTGTTCCGATTTGAGCAAACCCGGCTCGCTATAATTAAAGTCAAGGTTTTGGAATCTCGTGCAAATTGAGAACGCGCGTGCTGCGTTGCACCGCGAAGCGGTGAAACGTGGCACGCAGGCGAACGCACACCGCAGGTGTGCGTGGTTCTTGATTTGCTATTCAAATAAGGAGGATAAAATGGTTTATCGAGTTTATGTGGAGAAAAAGAAAACGTACGCGGTGGACGGAAACGCCGTTCTGGAGGACTTGAACGTTGCTCTGGGAATGAAGTCCGTGGAGCGCGTGCGTGTGGTTAATCGGTATGATGTGGAGGGGCTGTCCGAGGAGAATTTCCGTAAGGCGTTACCTACTGTGTTTTCCGAGCCGCCCGTGGACGAGGTGTATTTTGAGCTTCCCGAAGCGGGTGAAAACGAGCGTATGTTCGCGGTGGAGTTTCTGCCGGGGCAGTTCGACCAGCGTGCGGATTCGGCGGCACAGTGCATACAGATGTTGTGCAAGGGCGAGCGTCCCGATGTGAAATACGCGAAGATATATATTATAAAGGGTAATATTTCCGATGAGGATTTCGCGCGAATCAAGCATTATCTCATCAATGCCGTGGAATCGCGCGAGTGCGGCTTTGAGAAGAAAGACACCTTAAAGGTTACTTATACGATTCCCACTGAGGTGGAAACTTTGGAGGGATTTATTGACAAATCCGATGAGGAGCTTGCTGAGTTCGTGACGCATTACGGACTGGCAATGGATAACGATGATATTAAGTTCTGTCAAGATTATTTCAAGAGCGAGAACCGCAATCCCACCATTACGGAAATTCGTATGATAGATACTTACTGGAGCGACCACTGCCGTCATACCACATTCGGTACGATTATCGACCGCGCGGATATCAAGCCGCCGTATATTGAGAAGACGTATGCCGAATACCGTGCGGACAGGGCGGAGCTTGGACGTGAAAACAAACCCATCTGCCTTATGGACATCGCGACACTGGCGGCAAAGAAGCTTAAAAAGGACGGTCTTTTGCCCGATTTGGACGAGAGCGAGGAGATAAACGCCTGCTCCGTGAAAATCACTGTGGACGTTGACGGCAAGGACGAAGAGTGGCTGTTGATGTTCAAGAACGAGACGCACAATCACCCGACCGAGATTGAGCCGTTCGGCGGCGCGGCGACTTGTCTGGGCGGCGCGATCCGCGACCCGCTGTCGGGGAGGTCTTATGTATATCAGGCAATGCGCGTGACGGGTGCGTCAGACCCGCTGCTACCCGTGGAGAAGACTCTTGAAGGCAAGCTCCCGCCGCGTAAGATCACCACCACAGCCGCTGCGGGATATTCCTCCTACGGAAA
The DNA here is from genome assembly GCA_964480645.1 of uncultured Ruminococcus sp. Classification (GTDB taxonomy): domain Bacteria; phylum Bacillota; class Clostridia; order Oscillospirales; family Ruminococcaceae; genus CAG-115. Next base: position 1,352 of record CAYZQU010000075.1, read on the forward strand.
TCAAATCGGACTCGCTACGGGTCATGTTGCCGAGATTTACCACCCCGGTTATATGGCGAAAAGAATGGAAATCGGCGCGGTTGTCGGCGCGGCTCCCATTGAGAACGTTCGCCGTGAGCGTCCCGCACCGGGGGATGTGATTATTCTGCTTGGCGGAAGAACCGGACGAGACGGCTGCGGCGGAGCAACGGGTTCTTCCAAGGCACATTCCGCGCAGTCTCTTGATACTTGCGGCGCGGAGGTTCAAAAGGGTAACGCTCCCGAGGAACGCAAGCTTCAGCGTTTGTTCCGCAATCCCGAAGCAACGCGTCTTATCAAACGTTGTAACGATTTCGGCGCGGGCGGAGTTTCCGTGGCGATAGGCGAGCTGGCGGACGGTCTGGAAATCGACCTTAACGCCGTTCCCAAAAAATATGACGGATTGGACGGCACGGAGCTTGCCATTTCGGAATCCCAGGAAAGAATGGCAGTGGTTGTCGCTTCCGAAGACGCAGAAAAATTCCGTGCGCTGGCTTCTGCGGAGAATCTCGAATCCACAGTTGTGGCAAAGGTCAAATCCGAGCCGAGATTGAAAATGATGTGGAACGGCAAGACCATAGTGGATATTTCGCGCGAGTTTCTTAATTCAAACGGCGCGGAGAAACACACGAGCGTTTATGTCCCTGAGGTGAATGTAAGCTACTCCACGGGCAGAAGAAACATTCCCGAAGATTGGGAGAATCTGGTTTCGGATTTGAATGTATGTTCACAGCGCGGACTGGTTCAGCGGTTTGACAGCACGATAGGCGGCGGAACGGTGCTTATGCCGTTCAGCGGACGCACCCAGCAGACTCCCGTTCAGGCAATGGCGGCAAAGATCCCCGTGTTGGGCGGAAATACCACAACGGCTTCTATTATGGGCTGGGGCTTCAATCCCGCTGTTTCGTGTCAATCCCCGTATCACGGAGCGGCTTGCGCGGTCGTTGAGAGTATCGCAAAGGTTGTAGCGGCGGGCGGCAAATCCGAGCATTGTTGGTTGACGTTTCAAGAATATTTTGAGCGCACTCTCGGCAAGGCGGAGCGTTGGGGCAAGCCGTTCTCCGCGCTGCTTGGCGCGTATAAGGCGCAAATTGCTCTGGGATGCGGCGCGATAGGCGGCAAGGACAGTATGAGCGGAACATTCGGTGAGGCGGACGGCGAGTTGATTGACGTTCCTCCGACATTGGTTTCGTTCGCGGTTTCCACTGCTAAGACTGACAATATCATCTCGGCGGAGTTCAAGTGCCCATACAGCAAAATCGGCTATATCGCGCCGAAATACGACAAGAACGGGCTTCCCGATTTTGAGGACGTGAAACACGTGTTCAAGGTTGTGGAGCGTCTTATCGTGGAAAAGAAAGCAATTTCGGTGTGGAGCGTGGCGAACGGTGGCGTTGCCGAGGGCATATTCAAGATGGGTCTCGGAAACCGTATCGGCGTGAAATTGGACAACCTTTCCGATGAGGAGCTGTTTACGCCCGTGTACGGCGCGTTTGTTCTGGAGCTTGACAACGAGTGTGATGATGTTCGGATAATCGGCGAGACGATTCCCGAATTTGAGATTATCTGCGGCGATACAAGGGTGGATTGCTCCAAGCTGGAACAGAAGTGGAACGATGTTCTTGAGCCTGTGTTCAAGCAGAAAACGCATTATCAGCCCTCTCCCGAAAAGGTGGAATATAAAGGCGGCTGTGAGTTATTGCTGAATCACACTTCCCCGAAGATTGCCAAGCCGCGTGTGTTGATTCCCGTATTTCCGGGAACTAACTGCGAGTACGACACGGCGGCGGCATTTGAGCGTTACGGAGCGAAAGCGGATATTTTCGTTATACGGAATCTTACGGCGGCGGATATTGAGGAATCGGTAAACCGTTTCGCGGAGCTGATTGATAACACACAGATCATCGCGATTCCCGGAGGATTCAGCGGCGGCGACGAGCCGGAGGGTTCGGCGAAGTTTATCAACGCGTTCTTCCGTAATCCGAAAATCACCGAGGGCGTGGAGAATATGCTCCACAAGCGTGACGGTCTTATGATTGGAATCTGCAACGGGTTCCAAGCTCTGATTAAGCTCGGTCTTGTTCCGTTCGGGCATATTTCACCGCTTACCGAAAATTCCCCGACTCTTACCTACAACGAAATCGGACATCACCAGTCGCAGCTTGTTTACACGCGTATCTGCACGGATAAATCTCCATGGTTGGCAAACTGCAAGGTCGGGGATATTCACAGTATACCGATTTCTCACGGCGAGGGAAGATTTGTCGCTCCCGGCGACGTTCTCCGCAAGCTGATTGACAACGGTCAGGTTCTCACTCAGTATGTGGATTTGAAGGGCAATCCGTCTATGGAAACAGCGTTCAATCCGAACGGTTCTATGTGCGCTGTGGAGGGAATTATCTCTCCCGACGGACGTGTTCTCGGAAAGATGGGTCACACCGAGAGATTGACGGATTCAGTTGCCAAAAACGTTGACGGCGATCATGAACAGCTTCTGTTCAAGTCGGGCGTGGAATACTTCGGTTGATAATCGTCTATTATGGTGAACGTCAAAATAAATTTGACGTTCACTATAATTATGATCAAATTTGCCTCGCGCATACGTTCGCTAACGCTCACTTCGCGCGTATCGGCAAATAGTAAACGACAAATAAATTTGTCGTTTACTATATTTACGGCGGACATTTTTGCCCGCCGTAATTTGTATAAATGGGGGATAGGATTTATGCCGGTAATCATTCTTCTGACAGCGATTGTTATGCTGCTTTGCGTGTTTTCCGACCGAATTTCGGGTAAAGTCGGCGTACCCGCTTTGCTTATATTTATCGGAATCGGAATATTCTTCGGCTGTGACGGTGTGGTGCGGATTCCGTTCGAGAATTACTCGTTCGCGTCCAATCTGTGCGAGGTCGCGCTGATTATCATAATGTTCACCGGTGGCTTTTCGATGAACTGGGACGCCGCTCGCCCCGTGATGATAAAGGCGGGAGTGCTGGCGACTCTCGGTGTGGCGGCGACTGCTGGTGTGACTTGCGCGTTCTGTTATTTCATACTGAAATTCCCGTTTGCGGAGAGCCTGCTTTTAGGCTCGGTGATAAGCTCCACGGACGCAGCATCGGTTTTCTCGGTTCTCCGCTCCAAAAAATTGAACCTCAAGAACGGTATCGCGCCGCTTCTTGAGGCAGAAAGCGGAAGTAACGACCCATTCTCCTATATGCTTACGGTGATTTCGCTGTCACTTTTTGGAATAGGAGAAGGCTCGATAGTCGTGATGATGGCGAAACAGCTTGTGTTCGGCGCGGTTATCGGTGTGGTTATGGGCGCGTTCGGTGCGGTTATCGCCAAGCGTTTCAAGGCGCAGACCGAGGAGTTTGAGTGCATTATGTACCTCGCGTTTGCGCTGATGGCATACGGGCTGTCGGCATTGATTGGAGGGAATGGGTACTTATCCGTGTACATCTCGGGAATCATTATCGGAAACATCAAATCTCCGCGGCATAAATACAGCGGAAAGTCCTCCGTGAAGCGGTTTATCCGCAACACACTGGGAATCACCATTGCCAAATCCGGAACAAAAATTGCGCCGCCCGAGGCAGTCGTGTTCCTCAACGGTACCACGGGTGTGTGCCAGATTGCGGTTTTCTTCTTGTTGGGACTGCTCTGTACGCCGTCTCAGCTTGTGTACAGCATTGTTCCCGCGATTAGCGTGTTCCTCTGTCTGACATTAATTTCAAGACCTCTTGCCGTGGCTCTCTTCGGTGGGAAATCGCCGGTTCGCGACAGGATTTTCATCTCGTTTTGCGGACTGCGCGGCGCGTCCTCAATCGTTTTCGCGATTATGGCGACCGTCAGCGGAATCGAAACCGGGCACAACATCTTCAATATCGTGTTCTGTGTATGTCTTATGTCAATGACAATTCAGGGGACGCTGCTGCCCGCTGCGGCGAAACGGTGCGACTTATCGACAGTGACGCTGATGTCCTCAAGACGTTCAACGATTACAAGGAGGAGTCTGCGATTACGATGATGAGAATGTACATACCCGAAAATCACAACTGGGACGGCAGGCAAATCAGCGAAATTTCCGTGCCCACAGGTTCGCTGATTGTAATGGTCAAGCGTGAGGGGGACACGATTATTCCGCGTGGGGATACGGTGATTCACGCGGGGGACAGCGTGATTATGTCCGTGCCTCCGTATGAGAGCGACAAGAGCCTGCCGCTGCGTGAAGTCCCCATTAGCGATAAGCACATCTGGCTTAACAAGAAGATTCGTGACTTGAATCTTCCGCAGCGGTTGCTTATTGTGATGGTTCAGCGTGGCGAACAGCGGATTATCCCCTCGGGCGCGACGGAAATCAAACGCGGAGATGTCGTGGTTATTACCGATACTTGGGAGAGTAATACTAATTTATACTAATCACCCATTAAAAACTTGACATCTTTGCGTCGAATCTTGCACCTATCGCCGCAAATCTTGTCAAGTATTTTAATGGTGATTAGTATTACGTGTAGACATCTTAGCACCTGTTTAGTATTACACGCATCTTTTCGATAAATTTTACCTTGTCTTCAACAAAATTTCCCTGAAAATCTGCGCACAAATCCTATGAACACAAGCTCTGAATTCCCAATTTGTCGGCTTGTGACATTTTGGTTTTTACTACGACTATATTAATAGGAGGCGATAAGATGGACGACATTGTGATAGTGGAGTTACTGAACAAACGCGACAAAGCGGGACTTACCAATCTCAGCCGAAAGTACAGCCGCCTAATACTGAAGATTTGCCGTGAAATTCTGAGTTCCGCAGAGGACTCGGAGGAATGCGCGAACGATACATTACTTGCCGTTTGGGACGGTCTTGAAAAGGAGCGTCCCGAAAATCTGAAAGCATATATATGTAAAATTGCCCGCCGCAGAGCAGTTGACAAGCTTCGTTACAATAGAGCGGCAATTCGGGATTCCACGCTGCTGACGGAGCTTGACGAATGTTTGCCGGCACGCGGTTCCGCCGAGGGAGCGGCTGAAATGGCGGAGCTTTCCAAGGCGCTTAACGACTGGATTCGCATTCTTCCCGAAAAACTGCAAACTTTGTTTACATTGCGGTACTTCTATATGTACTCGGTAAAGAATGCCGCAGAGCAATGCTCTATGAGCCAAACCGCCGCCTCCACCGCGCTGTCGCGACTGCGCGAGTCACTTAAAAAATACTTGATTGAAAGGGGTATGTATAATGAATAAACTTAATCCGTTAATTGACGCTATGAGCAATATTGATGATGACATCGTACTGAACGCCCAAAAGTCGAAAAGAACTCCCCTGTTTATCCGCGTTGGAATCATTACGGGAGCAGCAGCCGTGGCAGCGGTGTTTGTGTCCGGCGTTGTATGGCTTGTGGAATTTAATCGTCTTCCGCACGGTATCGTGTGGAACGCAAATAACATTTCCTCTCAAAGTGAATCCACTACAGGGGAATTGTCATCTGTGGTGGGTCCTATTGATAATTCCGAGCATGGACGCTTTATCTATGGCGAAAAGGAGATTCCCGATATAACTTTCCCCGAATACAAGGAATCAGACGGTAGATATATCGCACCAATGGCTGAGGGCAAAATGCATGGTCTTGAGAGTATGGTGTTTGAAGCACATACCTTCGGAGATTATACAGTCAGCTTGGTCGGCAATTATGTCCGTATCGACAAAGAACATTTTCCGGGCTTGATTTACACACAATATCTTTATGTTGAGGTCGAAAAGGGCGGTGAGGTTATTGGCAGTGGAGGTTACACATATCCGTATAGCGGAATGGACACCCGAGAATATGTAATCTATGAAGACCAAATCGGCAATTATCTGGACATATATGATATGAAAAACCCTGTAATCGCTATGCGTTATTTTGGTCTTGACGGTTTGGAAGGAACATTTGGGAAAATCGTTAAATTCTCATGGATTGAAGAAGATTCGGTAATTAGAGGATTTACCGGTAATTTCGCCGAAAATACGGGAACAGTTAGGGGTGACTTCGGTCCGGTCGAATTCACAAGCAGTGGTTTCTACGCGATTTTCAGTGCGGACGACTTCAAGGTTGAAGACGAGAACACTCTGGTTGACGAGGAAGCGGGAATTAAGTACATCTTTAATTTCGACAAGCCAAGCAATACAGTCACATGGTTTTCCACAGAAACCATCAAAAAGGAGAGATTTGTTTACGGCGAAACGGAAATTCCTGATATAACTTACTCCAAATATCAAGAGGATGATGGCAGGGCAATAGTTCATCCAGGTGAAGAATATCAGCAGGGTTTAGACAGTATGGTGTTTGAAACTCATACCTTCGGAGATTACACAATACGTCTTATAGGAGAGAATGTCAGAACCGACAAGGAACATTTCCCAGGAATTATTTACACTCAGGAACTTTATATAGAAGTGAAAAAGAACGGTGAGCGACTCACTGAAAATACAGACCACAGTAAATTTGAAAACATCGTGTATTTTCCTCTCTATGCCGAGCAATTCAGCCAAGAATTTATTATTCTTGAAGACCAAATCGGTAATTATACTGATGTGTATAATACAAAATGCCCGATAATTGCATTGCGTTATTTCAATTACACAAACGTTGAC
>CAYZQU010000076.1:0-4783 GCA_964480645.1 uncultured Ruminococcus sp.
TTAATGAGAATCATAATGATGTCTGCTTTCTTTGCCGACTCAGCCGCAGTAGCAACCTCCAGACCCGCGTCCTCAGCCTTTTTCCAGCTCTTGGAACCTTCATACAAACCAACGATGACCTTCACACCGCTGTCCTTGAGGTTCAGCGCATGTGCGTGACCCTGCGAGCCATAGCCGATAATCGCAACAGTCTTGCCGTCCAGAGCGGACAGATTACAATCTTCGGAATGATACATCTTTGCCATAATAATTATCTCCTTCAATAAAAATATATTCGACGCCGTTTCCGGCGAGGTTATGCAAAATTAATTTATTTTAATTTGAAATTCCGAATCCGTCCTAGCCGCGCGATGTTCCGCGCCGCTCGCTTTTCGAAATTTCCCTCTCACAACAAGGTTGAATTAACCCTTAAGGCTTACAGCTTGTTCGCCCCTCTGAATCGCGATAGTTCCCGTGCGGACTACCTCCTTGATTCCGTAAGGACGCAGAAGCTCCTCAAAATTATCCAGATTCTGACAATTGTCCGAAATCTCTATCGTCATAGAATTCGCGGAAATATCCGAAATCTTTCCATGAGCTATTTCACAAATACTTATAATCTCAGGGCGCTGCTTTGGCGTACAGCTTACCTTAATGAGTATCAGCTCCCGTGAAACCATACTTTCAGGTGCTAAAGTCTTGACCTTGATAACATCAATCAGCTTGTTAAGCTGTTTTTCAATCTGTTCGAGCGTATAATCGCTGCCGTCCGCGACAATGGTGATTCGCGAAACATTCTCATCATCGGTAACACCCACCGCCAGACTGTCAATATTGAATCCGCGCCGCGCAAAAAGCCCCGCCACGCGCGCCAGAACACCCGCGTGATTCTCAACCAGAACGGAAATTGTATGCTTCATAATCGTTTAACCTCCGTTACAAAATGGTCTTTTCATATTCGGGAACCGCGACCTCCAACAGGAACGGCTTGTCCGATTCAAGCATACGCCGAATTCCCTCGACAGCCGATTTCTCGCTGTCTGCAAGCATATTTTCAATTCCGTAGGCATCGGCAATTTTGCAGAAATCCGGACTTCCGTCCAACGAAACCGCGATATAACGACTTTCGTAGGTTCGCTCCTGAACCTCGCGAACCATTCCGAGCCAGCGATTGCGCATTACAATCAACTTCACATTAATTCCGTGCTGAACCGCCGTCGCAAGCTCCGCAAACTGCATCTGGAACGACCCGTCCCCGCAGACAGCCACGGCCTCGCGCTCAGGCTCTGCGCATTTCGCGCCAATCGCCGCAGGAAGTGAATATCCCATTGTTCCCATTCCGCCCGAAGTGAGAAATCTTCCATCACTGAGGAAGATGTTCGCCGCCGTCCATATCTGATTCTGCCCAACGTCGCCGACCACGATGGAACGGCTCGGGAGATACTTATTAAGCATTCTGATAAACCATTTCGGATTCACGAACCCGTCTTCTTCGGGCTGCGGCTCGGAATCCGTGCGCTGCTTGTCCAGTTCGGCGCGCCACTCCAAATGTGAAAGCGGGGACTCCAGCGCGTCAACCTGCTCCAGAAGCTGCTCCAGAACCAATGTTATATCCCCGACAATCGGCACATTCGCCTCGATATTCTTTCCGATTTCGGCGGGGTCAATATCAATATGCACCACGGTAAAATCCTTGCGGCTTTCCATTGCGGCAATTGCCCTGTCGCCAACCCTCGCGCCCAGCAAAAACAACGTATCACAGGTGTTCACCGCGCGATTCGCCGCCTTTTTACCGTGCATTCCGATCATTCCATAGTACAGCGGGCTGTCGGACGGCATTGCACCCAAACCCATCATCGTTGAAACCACAGGAATATCCGCTTTCTTCGCAAACTCGCGCATAAGCTCCGCGCCGTTTCCGGTGAACAATCCGCCACCCGCGCAGATAAGCGGCTTTTTCGCGTCCTTCAGTGCTGTGATTGCGCGCTTGATCTGGTATCCGTTGCCCTTGGAGCTTGGGCGGTAGGAGCGTATATCCACAGTTTCGGGATATTCAAAATCAATCTCGGACTTCTGCACATCAAACGGCACATCAATCAACACAGGGCCGCGTCTGCCCGTACCCGCGATATAAAACGCCTTTTTGAACACCTCAGCGGTATCCTCGGGCTTTTTAAGCAGATAGCTGTGCTTCACAAACGGCTCTGCCGATCCGGTGATGTCCGCCTCCTGAAACACGTCGCGTCCGATCTGTTCCGTATTCACTTGTCCCGTAATAATAACCATCGGAACGGAATCCATATATGCCGTCGCTATGGCGGTGATAAGATTCAGCGCACCCGGACCGCTGGTCGCCACGCATACCGCAGGCTTTCCCGTAACACGCGCGTAGCCGCTCGCCGCGTGACCCGCGTTCACCTCATGCCGCACAAGTATATGTCGAATATCCGATTGGTACAGTTCATCATAGAACGGGCAGATTGCCGCGCCCGGATAGCCGAAAATATCTTTAATTCCCTCGTTTTTCAGGCATTCAACCATCGCCCGTGCCACTGTCATTCGGATACTTGCCAAACTCCAACACTCCTTATTTAAAAGCAAATTGAGAACCACGCACGCCTACGGCGTGCGTTCGCAAAGCGATGCTACACACCGCTTCGCGGTATTCCGCATTGCTTGCATTCTCAATTAGCACTTCACTCGGTTAGGTACTTTTATTTTAAAGTAAATCCAAAAACGCGCACTTGAAATACCGCTTCGCGGCATTTCAGGTCCGCTTGCCAAGTGATACTGCACACTGCTACGCAATGTGCAGTATCACTTGCATTTTGAATTTGCACTTCACCCCGATAGGTAAATTAAATTATGAAATAAATACCACTTTTTATTATACCAAACTTTTCCGCGCTTGTCAACCACCTTTACAAGTTTTTTTCAAAAAATAAAAGAAGACCGCAAAACACGGTCTTCAATATCATTACAGATTAGAGTATGTATATCCAAACGGATCTGTTCGAGTTCCGTCGGGAGTTCTCACCTCGAAATGGAGATGATACCCAGTAGACCAACCGGTAGTACCAACGTGACCGATTACCTGACCCTGACTCACATACTGCCCCTGCGATACGTTCAAACTACCCAAATGCGCGTACAAAGTCGCGTAGCCGTTCGGGTGCTTTACAATTATGTAATTTCCATAGCTCGCGCAACAGGTGTAATTCTTGCCGTAATTGTGCGAACAGGTATTCGAAGCTACAATAACCGTACCCTCCTGCGCCGCGTAAACATTCGCGTTCGCGATTCCCGCGTTTCCGATGTCGATTCCGCGGTGCATACCGTTGCGCCATGCGTCATAGCCGAAATAAGTTGTTATGTATTGAAATCTCGTATCCAAAGGCCATATATAGTCCCCGCTCGCGCTTGTTGACGGAGGATCGTCACCTGCGTTGGATTCGCGGATAATACGTTCGATTTCAGCGTTGATCTCATCCATTTTCTGCCACGAAATCTCGTTCTCATATTCAAGATTATCGACTTTTTTCTTCAGAGCATCATTATTCGCAACCAATCCATAGAGATAATTTTTGCGCTCATTGGAATAGCTCTCTATCTTTTCCTGTTCTTCAACAAGCTCTGCCATCTCGTTTTCAACTTTTTTCTTTTCCTCCGACAGCCTGTCTTTCTCGGCGTCAAGAGCGGAAATATCATCGTTCAGAGCTTGAATTTTATTTTCCTGATCCTTGATGGAATCCATCAGTTCCTGCATAAACTTCGCGTTCTGTCCGCTGATATTGCGCACCACGTCAGAATACACGAAATAATCGTACCAATCGTCCGAACCATTCAGCACGGGGATTTTATCCGATGTGTCATTCATATACATCGCACGGGCGAGTTTAGCAAACTTAGCGAGGTTCTCCTTATTTTGCCTTTTCAGTTCTGCAATTTCGTCCTTTTTGTTATCTATTTCGACTTCCTTATCGGCTATGGACTTTTCAACATTTGAAATCTGTTCGCCCTTTGCGTCGATTTCCTGCTTTTTCGCAGCAACCTGAGCGCTGTAATTGTCAAGCTCCTCGGTAATGCCGTCTATCTGCGACGAAACGAGATCCATTGCCTCTTTGTTTTCGTCAATATTCGCGCCAAGCTCCTTGATTTTCTTATCGCGCTCGGCATTCTCCTGCTGGAGCTTCGCCAACTGTTCCTGAAGTCCGCCGACGCTGCTTCCCTGCGCCTTTAAGCCATCGCTGACATCACCTGCCAAAGCAACGGCTATCGCCGCGCACAGAACGCCCGTGCAAATCTTTCCCCACGCGGAAAAACTCCGTGCGTGCTTATTATTCCCCATATTCGCAACCCCCTGTTTTTTACAACCCGCAAGCTTTGCGGTTCAATCCTACTTCTTCTATTATACCTCAATCGACAAAACTTGTCAAGAGGAAATGTTCGGAAGTGTATTGTGAAAGTTTCGCGAAAACGCAATTATCACAGTAGAAATAAAGTCGTGCCCCATTAATTGAGATATAGCGACAAAATCGCAATATGTCAATGAAAAATTACGCAAAATATCGTCTATTCAAAGATTATTTCACATTGAGGGAGCTTGCTTATCAGGTCTTCTTTATCGCTTTCGCTTATACAACGAACGCTTGTCAAATCAAGCTTCTTTATCTGCGTAAGCTTGGAAAGCGATTCAAAATCCACATACGCGTTCCGCAATGACAGCATTTCAAGACTCGCGCACCCTGCAAGCGAAGAAAGCTCCAAATTGGTTGTCCAATTCAATTTCAGCTCTTTTAAGCGA
>CAYZQU010000076.1:4793-8002 GCA_964480645.1 uncultured Ruminococcus sp.
CTTTGAAAGCGGCGTAAAATCTCCGCCCCAAAAGCTGCTCAAATCCAGCCGACTCATGTTTTCAAGATTTGAAAGTGGTGAAATATCCTTCACCATAAGCTGAAACAAACACAGATCCTCAAGGGATTCGAGCCGCCCGATAACGGACAAATCGGAAAAATCCTTAACGCTGTCAACACGCAGCTTTTTAAGCTTCGATAGCTTTGTAAGCGGCAGAAGACTTTCGTATGGACAGCTTGCGTCAATCTCCTCAAGCTCGTACAAACCCTCAAGCACGGAAAGGTCTTTTATATCGGTATCGCATATTTTCAGTTTTCTCAGCCCGACCATTCCCGACAATGCGGACGCATTTTCAACATCTGTGCCGGTCAAATCGAGGGTAATCAGCTTTGTGAGCTTTTCAAGCGGAGTTATGTCCGTTATATCAAGATTATTCAACAGATTAAGCTCCTGTAAATTAGTAAACGCCGCAATTGGTGAAACGTCCGAAATATCATTCCATGAGAGGTCAATTGACGTAATTTTCTCAGGTTCTTTAATCTCGCCAATCAGTTTTGCGAAATCGTCATCAGTGATTTTTTTGTCTTTCAAATTCAGCGTTGATTTATTGTCAAACATATTTTCCCACTTTCGCAAAACACATATTGTAAGATACAGGGAATACTCGCCGGACTGTCAACTGTCAGAACCCGGGTTTATTGATATATGTATAATTATGAGGATTCGTCTTTACACCGTTGGGATCTCTCACCTCGAAATGGAGATGATACCCAGTAGACCAACCGGTAGTACCGACATGACCAATCACATCGCCCTGTTGTACATACTGCCCCGCAGTAACGGTCGGACTCGTCATGTGCCCATACACGGTCGCGTAACCGTTCGGGTGTCGGATAATCACATAATTTCCCAGTCCGACACAGCAGGTGTAATTTTTTCCGTAATTATGAGTACAGCTGTAATTCGCCGCGATAACCGTACCCTCCTGAGCAGCGTAGATGTTCGTGTTGGCGATTCCCGCGTCACCGATGTCCACACCGCCGTGAGCGCCGCCGTGATAAGCCTCGTAGACCGGCTCGTAGTCGCACGAGATCCAACCGAAGCGTGTTTCAAGCGGCCATACGAAATCGGTGTCTGAACCCACTATTGGCTCATCGCCCTCGTTAGCGTCACGGATTAATTGCTCGATTTGAGCGTTAAGTTCTTCCATCTTTTGGTTTGAAACAGCGTTCTCATACTCAAGATCGTCCACCTTGCTTTTTAACAACTCGTTATCAGCAGCCAGATTATACAGATATGATTTTTTCGCGGCAACATCATCTTCATACGCGGACTTCTCCGTCATAAGTTTATCCATATCCGCGTTGAGTTCCGTCTTTTGCGCATCGAGCTTACGCTTTTCGTCCTCAAGCTCCGCAATCTCGTCATTCAGACTATCTATCAGATTCTCTTGCTCCTTGATGGAATCCATCAGCTCCTGCATAAATCTTGCGTTCTGACCGCTGATATTACGTACCACATCAGAATACACAAAATAGTCATACCAATCATCCGAGCCGTTAAGCACGGGAATTTGATTAGACGTATCGTTCATATACATCGCACGAGCAAGCTTAGCAAACTTGGCGAGGTTCTCCTCATTTTGCTTTTGCATATCCGCAATTTCAAGCTTTTTGTTATCTATCTCGTCTTCCTTATCGGCAATGGAATCCTCGACCTCGGCGATTTGTTGATTCTTCATGTCGATTTCATTCTTTTTCGCAGCTACAAGTTCGCTGTATTTGGCAATTTCTTTGTCAATGCCGTCAATCTGCGCCGAAACGAGATCCATAGCTTCCTTGTTGCTGTTGATGTCCGCGCCAAGTTCCTTGATTTTCTTATCGCGTTCGGCATTCTCCTGTTGGAGCTTTGCCAACTGATCCTGAAGACTGTCAACGCTGCTTGCCTGAACTTTAATATTACTAATATCACCGACAGAAGCCGTTATTATTGTCATACAAAGCGCAGCGGCGCACACTTTCCCCCATACGGATGATTTAATTTTCCCCATTATGTAACCCCCTATTTTAATAGCAAATCGCCCAAAGCCTTGATTTTAGTAACAACCTCCGGGCTTTCAGTCTGAAAACGCGCATATATCGCGTTAAATTCCCCACTATTCATATTTATTATACCTCATTCGACAAGGCTTGTCAAGTGATATACGTTTGAAATTTATGTGAAATTTTTGTCGAACATTCAACTTGCAACAAAAATCGGGCAACGTTTCATCAACATTCAAAAATCCCGCTAAAAATTGTTGAATATATACAAAATATTACGGAATATTTCGTCAGTAAACACAAAATTTTACCATACGCGTGAAAAATCAGAAAAAAATTCTTGCAAAAATCAATGAAATGTTGTATAATTGTAGCGTAGGTATTTTTGCTTATAATTCAGAAATTTTAAGGAGGATTTTTAACAATGGCGTTAAAAAATCAGTATCTTGCAGATTTGCTGGAAACAGTAAAGAAAAGAAACCCCGGTGAACCGGAGTTCATTCAGGCAGTAACAGAGGTGTTTGAAACACTTCAACCCGTTGCGGAAAAGCGTCCCGACCTTGTTGAAGCGGGCGTATTCGAGCGTATCGTAGAGCCTGAAAGACAGATTATCTTCCGTGTTCCGTGGGTAGATGACAAGGGCAAGGTTCAGGTAAACCGCGGCTTCAGAATCCAGTTCAACTCCGCGATTGGTCCGTACAAGGGTGGTATCAGACTCCACCCGTCCGTATACAGCGGTATCATCAAGTTCCTTGGTTTTGAACAGATTTTCAAGAACTCCCTGACAACGCTCCCGATGGGCGGAGCAAAGGGCGGCTCGGACTTCGACCCCAAGGGCAAGTCCGACGGCGAGGTTATGCGTTTCTGCCAGAGCTTTATGACGGAGCTTTGCAAGCACGTAGGTCCCGACTGTGACGTTCCCGCAGGCGATATTGGCACGGGCGGACGCGAAATCGGCTATATGTTCGGTCAATACAAGAGAATCCGCAACGAGTTCACCGGCGTTCTCACAGGTAAGGGTTTGACATACGGCGGCTCTCTCGCGAGAACCGAGGCTACCGGATTCGGTCTCTGCTACTTCACCAATGAAATGCTTAAAGCAAACGGCAAGAGCTTCAAGGATCAGACGGTGGTTATCTCCGGTTCGGGCAATGTTGCGATTTACGC
>CAYZQU010000077.1:0-7927 GCA_964480645.1 uncultured Ruminococcus sp.
GAAATCCGCAAAGCGGATTTCATTTGCGCGGTTTTGAATTTGCTTTTAAAATAAGAAGGAAATTATGTTAGGAAATTTTACTTACTGTAATCCCACAAAGTTGTATTTTGGTGAGGATGCTCTCGGCAATTTGTCTGCGGAGCTTGCCAAATACGGGGAGAACGTCGCTCTTGTTTACGGCGGCGGTTCGATTGAGAAAAACGGCATTTACGATGAGGTCATGGGTATTCTGAAAGACGCGGGAAAAACCGTTTCGGAAATATCCGGCGTAATGCTGAATCCCACGATTCATAAGCTGTATTCCAATGTGGACATAGTAAGCGGAAAACGCTTTGGCAGAGCGGCGGAATCGGACATAAAGGAATGGCTTGACGGTCTGAACTGACAAACCGTGCGTTCCTTAAAATTATAACTATAATAATGAAACAGGAGGAATAGAATTATGGCAAAAGAATTGGTGGCGTTTTTCAGCGCAAGTGGAACAACGGCGAAATTGGCGAAAAAATTGGCGTCCGCTATCAAAGCCGATTTGCACGAAATCAAGCCCGAAGTGAGCTACACGGCTGAGGATCTGAACTGGAACAATAAAAACAGCCGCAGCAGTCTTGAGATGAGCGATAAAACCTCCCGTCCCGCTGTGGCGAACACAGTGGAAAATATGGAGCAATATGATACGATTTATGTTGCTTTCCCCATTTGGTGGTATGTCGCGCCGACTATTATCAACACGTTTCTGGAACAATACGACCTTACCGGCAAGAAGGTTATTCCTATTGCGACTTCCGGCGGAAGCGGTATGGGAAACACGAACAAGGAATTAGCTCCCTCCTGCAAGGGCGCGGACCTGAAAGAAGGAAAGGTGTTCTCGGTTAACACAAGCGAGGACGAATTAAAGGCGTGGGCTGAAAAAATCCGATAATGAAAATCAGCGGCAATGTTTTGCCGCTGATTTTTTGTTGTTTCATTAACTCGTTGAACAGCCTGAGGTGTTGCCTTAAGGCAACACGAATACTCCTCAGCGGCTGATAAGAAGCAGAACAATAATCAAAACCGCTGAAATTCCGCAGATTATCCAATTCCTGACTATTGTTCTTTCCAACTTTTTATTGTTCTTGTCGCGGTCAAAACGTTTAGCCATAAAATCACCTCTGATAATCCACTTTCGCCTTTGGACGTGTAAACGGGTTTTCTATGTAGTGGTCTTCGTCAATTGTCTTGTCCGAAACGAGAAAATAGTCGTGACGCAACGCGTTACTTCCGTCGGACGTTGTGGGGTCGTCCCATGTAACGTCTACATGATACCATTTCCCGTCCAATTCCACCATATTCCACATGTGACTTTCGCCGTTGCCGCGCCCGACTATGCATACACAGTTATACCCAAGAGCTTGAGCCAGATACATAAACGCCTTGGAATAACCCTCGCAAAGTGCCAGTCCGTAAACAATCGCTCCGTCAGCTTCGGATATGTAATCGGGACCGTTCCGTCGATATTCGGTGTTGTTCACGATCCAGTCGTGAATGAATAGAAGCTGGTCGTATCCCTCCGGTTGTCTCAACGCTTCATTCAGGACATTCTGAGCCGCCGCGGTGAATGAATCGTAGAGTTGCTCCTTGTCGTTTCCGTCATTGCGGATATCGGTAGCCTCCATCGCCGTGACAAGCGTATTCTGATAGGAGTATTGATAGCTGTTGCCAAGCTCGATAAATTGAGCATTGTCATAATCAAACGCCCAATAAATCTTTTTGACATCGGATTTATCAAGCTTCATTTTAATCAGCCTGTCCGGAAACTCAAACCCATATTCTCCGTCCTGAACAGCATTGAAAAGCAGCGCGTATGCTGTCTTCTGCGCCGAGTCAAGATGATTATAACCCCATTTGCGCGTATAGTCCGTAAGCAGCGAGGACCTATCAGGCTCTGGAATCACTATCTCAGGCTCTGTCGAGGAACTTTGAGGAGGTCGTATCGGAATCGGTTGCGTGGAGGACGAACTTGAACTTGAGCTTGACGATATGTAATCCTCAATTCCACTTGGCGTAACCGGGATTCCGGGCTGATAATTGCTTGGTCGGCTTGGTTCTTCCGTCTGTACAGGCTCGGGGCGCTCTATCGGAAGCTGAATCTCCCGTGATTCGCCTCGTTCGTTCAGACTGCACCCCGAAAGCAATAAGCAAATCAGAACAGCCGCCGTGATTCCGATAACTCCCGGAATTTCGGCAAATTTATGTTTCATAATTATAACTCCCGTTTATATAAACAAATATACCGTTTACCTATATAGCTATTATAGCAGATATTTTATGAAATGTCAAGATGTGATAAAATAATTCCATTTTTTCCCTAAAAGTCCTCGATAACCTCGTCCGTTTCCTCAATATCCATAGAGTGCCCTGAGGGAGTTATATGGTCGGGTTTATCCTCCCCGCGATACAGCAGCTTCAGCAGAATCGGCGATACCACCGAGCTGCACAAAATCAACAGAATCACCGAGGTGAAGTAGGCAGGCTCTACCATATTTACAGCAAGACCCTTCTGAGCGACAATCAGCGCGACCTCGCCCCGCGTCATCATTCCAACGCCGATTTTCAGAGACTCCTTGTTGTTGAATTTCCAGACTTTTGCCATTAACCCGCAACCGATAACTTTTGCAATCAACGCGACCGCCACAAACGCTAGCGAGAACCACAGCAGATTCAGCGTAAATCCGTCGAAGCTCGTTTTTAATCCGATGGAGGCGAAAAATACAGGACCGAACAGCATATAGCTTGAAATATCCATCTTGCCGGCAATGTATTCCGCGTCGCGGAGGTTGCAGAGGATTATTCCCGCGACGTATGCCCCTGTTATGTCGGCGATCCCGAAAAACTTCTCGGCGCAGAACGCCATAATAAAGCACAATGCCAGACCGAAAATCGGAATTCGGCGGTGGTGAAGAGAGTGTTTATCCAACGCCTTGAACAGCATATAAATAAGGAATCCGACCACCACGCTGAACAGAATAAACAACAGCGTCTTAATCGCGACCACGGCGGGCTTTGCGTCTGCGGAGCGGAAGCCAATGACAAACGTCAGCACAATGATTCCGATTACATCGTCAATGATTGCCGCCGACATAATTATTGTCCCGACTCTGCCCTTGAGATGTCCCAGTTCACGCAGAGTCTGAACCGTTATGGATACCGAGGTTGCGGTCATTATCGTGCCGATGAACACTCCGCGGAAAAACTCGTCTGAGCCGAACGGGGCGAATCCGAAAAACACTCCGTACAGTGCCCACCCCATCACCAACGGAACGAATACTCCCGCGCACGCGATGGTAAGCGCCACAGGACCTGTTTTCACAAGCTCCTTGAGATTGGTTTCCAGTCCCGCTGAGAACATCAACAGAACCACACCGATTTCAGCCATCATTGACAGAAAGTCCGACTGTTGAACCAATCCCAGCATAGACGGACCTATAATCAAGCCTGCAGCGATCTGACCCACCACCTGCGGAGCTTTTAGCTTCTTGGCAATAAGACCGAATATTTTGGCGAAAATGATAATTATTGCCAAATCCTTAAAGCATTCATAAGCTTCCATATTTTGTCACAGATTCCGTTATGGAATCCGCGTTTCACCTCACCCTATTGATTTAATTTCTGTTTCTATTATATTCCTTTTTGGCAACAAATTCAATGACGAAATTGTACAATTTTTATGCACAGGGTGGAAGTTTTTTTGGCAAATTGTGTTGACAATGTGAAAAAAATGTGGTATAATTAAAATAACGTTTTGACAATGGGGGAGGAATTTTTAATGGCAAAAAACGGTGAATCCAAGGTTGCGTCGAAAGGAAGATTTACGTTCGCCGCAAGCGGTGAATTTAATGCTCCTTACGCGTATGAAAACCTGATTAAACTGATAGCGATCGGCGCGGGCGCGGGATTTGTCGCTTTAGTAACATTTGTGTCAATAAAGGTACTTCGCGATACTGTCAATTCTCTGGAAGGAAATATTATGTCCAAGGGTTCTTTCCCGGCGATTGTCGCGGCTTTTGTTATCTTTGCGGCGGTGGTTCTGGCAATGGTAGTCGTGGGCTTTTTGCTGAAATATATAAACACCGGCTTTAAGTGTACCTACGTCGCCAACGATGAAAAAATGGTGCTGAATTACGGCAAAACGGAATACGTAATCTTCTATGACGACGTCGATTTGGTAAATTTTTCCCCACGTTCGTTTCTTTGGAAAATTCACGGCTATGATGTACAGATACGTATAAACGGCAAAATCGAGCAGTTTTCCATCACCTCCGATGCGTATATAACCCCCAAAAGCACTCCGTTTTTTATTGTCAAGGAACAATCCGAACATGTTCACACTCTCAAGGTGGATGAGAATGCCGAAAACCGCACCGAGCTTGAAATCGCGATGAATATCGGCAGCGGCAGAGCCATCTCGCAGGAGGAAATCGAGCGCGCCCGTACTCAAAGAGCCTCGGTATATGACCGTTTGGGTGACTTGTTGGGCGATGGCGGTGAAAACGTTTCAAACAATGAATCTCACGAGTATGTATCTCCGCTTGAGGGAAAGGTTTCCCCCACCGCCGAGGGATATATGGGAGATTTACCCAAAACCACGGAGATGTTTGAGCGTGAAACTCACGAAATCGTCCGCGATAATGGACGCGAGCGTGATTTGTACGCAATCACTAAAACAGGTTCATTTTACGTAACGCCCGCAAAAGCAGGTCGTATCATCTCGCAGATTCTGTGGCTGTTTCTCGGAATGGTTGCCGGTTTTTTCCCGGGGTTTATTTCGACATACTATGTCGGACCTTATATTCCCATTGCGGGAACAGTTTTGTTTTATGGATTTATTATCGGTGTTGGAATATGGTTTTTCGTCCACGGCTTGAAACACCAGCGCGGGCAGCAGTATCATTACCGCGCCGACGGACGTTCTATGAAGATAACCTCCAACGGAAAACCCGAGGAAAATATCATCTTCGAAAATGTAAGAAGCGTCAACTATGTCCATAAAGACCTGTTCGGAAGACCCTATTCCGTCAAGGTTTCCATAGTTACTCGCTACGGAACTCTGGAATATCACTATATGTATCCCCATTACGGCAGAGAGCTGAAAGAATCCGAACTGCCGTTCGCGGTGATTAAGGACAATATCCGCGAGGAATAAGCCTCCCCATCGCCCTCCCTGCTGGGGGGACTCCGTCCCCCCAGACCCCCTTGCCAAAGGGGCAATGCCCCTTTGGAATCCCAATTCCATTATGGTGCACTTTATGGTAGAAACGTTTTCACTGTCGGGATAGTGGTTCGGGATTGTATCAAACGTGCCATCCACTCGGATAACAACAATTAACCCCTTCCGAATTTTGGAGGGGGTTAGCTTTTAATTATGGGTTTTCTTTCCGAGAGGAGGGCACATTTGGATAAACTCCCATTAACCTATCCAACAGCGAAAAAGTAAAAACTCGAATCACACCATATTGGAATCGGGATTCTTAAGGGGCTAGCCCCCTGTTTGGGCAATGCTTGCCGCGGCTTGCGCCGCGGAGCGTTGCAGCCAATCGGCGCATTTTTTGCGCTGTGCGCAAAAACGTGCGCTTAAGCGGGGGTGTGGGGGCAGCGCCCCCACAAGGGGTCTGAGGTTTACATGTTCTCAAGCAGCTTCTCGGCGGTCGCGAGTTTTGCGCAGATGCAGAACAGTTCCATGGCTTGCCGCAAATCCGAGACAGAGGGATAAGTGGGGGCAATGCGGATATTGCTGTCGTTGGGGTCTTTTCCGTAGGGGAATGTAGCACCCGCGTTCGTGAGGACTACGCCGCCCTCCTTGGCAAGCTGAACAATGCGTTTCGCGGTGCCTTCCATTCCGTTGAACGAGATGAAGTAACCGCCGTTGGGACGCGTCCACTTACCGATTCCAAGCGGCATAAGCTCCTTTTCGAGCATATAAAACACAACCTCGAATTTCGGGCGGATAATTGCCGCATGAAACCGCATGTGTTCCTCGATTCCCGCGAAATTTTTGAAATATTTGGCGTGGCGGAGCTGATTCAGCTTATCAAATCCGATTGTCTGAATTGCCATCTGCTTCTTGATGAAGTCGATATTGTCCTTGGATGCGCAGATTACCGCCAGTCCGCCGCCCGGAAAGCTGATTTTCGATGTGGAGGCGAACTCGAACACCATATCGGGATTTCCTGCCTTGCGGCATTCCTCGATGATATTCAGCAGATGGTCATGAACAGAACCAAGATGATGTACGCAATAGGCGTTATCCCAGAATATGCGGAAGTCCTTCGCAGCGGGTTTGAGGTTCGCAAAACGGCGGACAACCTCATCTGAGTATGTAATACCCGTAGGGTTGGAGTACATGGGTACGCACCAGATTCCTTTGATGGTTTCATCGGAAGATACAAGGCGTTCCACCTCGTCCATATCAGGACCATCGGACTTGTATTCAATGGTAATCATTTCGATTCCGAGCTGTTCGCACATCGCAAAGTGTCGGTCATAGCCGGGCGCAGGGCAGAGAAATTTGATTTTGTCGTATTTGCACCACGGTTTTTCACTTCCGAGAACGCCGAGTTGAAGCGCGCGGATAATCGTGTCGTACATCATCTGAAGACTGGAGTTACCGCCGACAATCACCTCGTCCGCTCCGACATGGAGCATATCCATAAACAGCTCTTTCGCTTCGGGGATTCCATCGAGGACTCCGTAAGAGCGGCAGTCCGCGCCGCTTTTGGACTTGCAGTCTCCGTCAAGGCAGTGTAATAACATATTTATTGAAAGGTCAAGCTGTTCCGGCGCGGGGATTCCGCGCGCCATTGTCAGGTTTACGCCTTTCTCCTGAAACTCTGCATACTGCTTTTCCAGTTCCGCTTTTTCAGCGATAAGCTGTTCTTTGTTCATTTCCGTATAACGCATTGCAATTCTCCTTATCTTAAAAGCAAATTAAGAAACAGTCAAACGCTTTGCGTTTGACTTCGCTGAGTTTTACAGAATGACCGTATGCGGTCATTCTGCAAAACTCGCGTTCTCAATTTGCGATATTTTATGGCAAATCTAAACTATAATGATTGGCTTCGCTCATTACTCGCCTGTCTGTTCCATTGCACACTAAGCGTGCAACGAAACAGACGCGTTTTGAATTTGCATTAAAATCTTAAAAACAACCAAATGTTGGTTATTGTCGAATTTTCGCGCAATCCGACAAATCACATTTATATTATATCACAACAGATAGAAATTTGCAAGTACTTTTTTCAAAACTTGCAAAAAATAATGACTGCGGTTAATAAAAACCGCAGTCATTGGAAATTTATATATCATCCGGTGAATAATTTTCGTCTAATTCAGCCATTTTTTCGCGGAGCTTGTACAACTCAATGCATTCGCGGATACGCCTTTGCGTAAAGTTGATGTTGAAAGGCTTGGTGATAACATCCTCCGCGCCAAGGGTAAACGCGCGCTGAAGCACCTTGCTTGAGGGATCGGCGCTGATTACGAACACGGGAACTTTGCTGATATACCGATTTTTGGAAAAATATTCCAGTAACCCGAATCCGTCCATAACCGGCATCATAATGTCCGTAAGCACACAACAAATCTCGTCCTTGTGTTTTTCATATTCCTCAATAGCTGAGAAACCGTTTTCCGCCTCGATAATGTCCATATCCGTGAACATATCGCAAAGCATAAGGCGGTTAAACTCATAGTCATCGACAATTAATACAGTATTTTTCTCCATCAAATACCACCCCCAAAAGTTGACAGTCAGCGTTTACTATTCTTAATCTATTATATCACGTATTCCTCAAAATGTCAATAGCAGGGTTAAAAATCACTTGTTTTTTTTTCAAATATGTGCTATAATTATAGTAAACGACAATGGTAATTGTCGTTTACTATTTGCCGATTC
>CAYZQU010000078.1:0-7899 GCA_964480645.1 uncultured Ruminococcus sp.
GGTGTACGATTTTACACCCGTTCAACACCCCGCTGATAAAACCGAAAGCGATATGATTACCACGCACTTTGACTTCCACGCGCTGCATGATACGATTCTCAAGCTCGATGAGCTCGGGCACGATGTTCCGACGTTGTACAAGCATCTTGAGGATATGACGGGGATGAAGATTGCCGATGTTCCCACTACCGACCCGAAGGTGTACGAATTGTTTACATCGGTAGACCCGCTGGGAATCACCAAGGACGATATTGGCGTGGAATGCGGAACGTGGGGAATACCCGAATTTGGAACGCCGTTTGCTATGGGAATGTTGACCGACGCGCAGCCGAAGTGCTTCTCCGATTTGCTTCAGATTTCGGGATTATCCCACGGCACGGACGTCTGGCTCGGAAACGCTCAGGACTTGATTAAAAACAAAATCTGTACGATTTCGGACGTTATCGGAACGCGTGACAGCATTATGGTTTATTTGATGAATAAGGGTCTGGAACCGTCAATGGCGTTTAAGATTATGGAGTTCACACGAAAAGGCAAGGCTAAAAAGGAATTCAACGACGAAATCTATCAGGCGTTTAAGGATCATAATGTTCCCGATTGGTATGTTGAGAGTTGCCTTAAAATCAAGTATATGTTCCCGAAAGCACATGCGGCGGCGTATGTAACCGCAGCAGTAAAACTGGCGTGGTTCAAAATTTATCGTCCGGCGGAGTTTTACGCGGCAACGCTTATCAAGCACACGGGAAACTACGATTATGAGACGGTGATTGGCGGAAAAGAGGTCATAAAGCGTCGGATAAACGAGATTAAGGCTATGCCCAAGCCCACGGCTAAGGACGAGGCGAGTATTGACGCTTTGCAAATGGTTCTTGAGATGATGCTGCGAGGGATTGATGTTCTGCCCGTTGACGCGAGAAAATCTGCGGCGGCGACTTACACTGTAGAGGACGGAAAACTGCGGCTTCCATTCAACTCAATTGCGGGATGTGGCGAAAACGCGGCAGTGAAACTTAAAGAGGCAATTGATTCCGATAATAATCTCAGTATTGATGAAATACAGCAGATTAGCGGCGTAAACAGCACGGTTATCGAAAAGCTCAAGGAAATGAATGCGTTTAAGGGATTTCGGCAATCAGCGCAGTATACGTTGTTCGATTAGTATAAAATAACGGTTGAAGTGGACTTCTTTTGTTCAAAACGACGAAAAGTCCACTTTTGCTTGACAAATCCATTTTATTATGGTATTATATTATTGTAATGTAGTAGCATAGTAGCACATCACCACAATAAAGTGGAAATGCGTAAAGGAGAATGAAATTGAAACGAAACGATTTATTGACGCCTGAGGGAACGCGTGATTATCTTTTTGAGGAGTGCGCCGCCCGGAGAACTATTTCCGAGCGTATTACGCGTATTTTCGAGAGCCGTGGGTATTTTGAAGTGATTACTCCCGCGTTGGAGTTTTATGATGTGTTTAACGGTGACACACGCGGTTTTCCACAGGAGCTGATGTATAAGCTGGTTGACGGCAAGAATCGCTTGATGGTGCTTCGCCCGGACAGCACACTGCCGATTGCGCGGCTTGCGGCAACAAGATTACGTCATGAGGAGCTTCCGCTGAAGCTGTTTTACAGTCAGAACATCTATCTTGTGAATCCCAAAGACAGCGGCAGGGACGATGAAATCGCCCAAAGCGGCATTGAGATACTTGGCGGAAACAGCGAATCCGCAGACAGGGAGGCACTGATTCTTGCGGCGAAAGCGCTCTCCGAGTGCGATGAGAGTTATCGTCTGGAAATAGGAGACTGTGGGATTTTCAAAGAGCTTATGGACAGCTTTGACTGTGACGCAAGATTTGCGGAAAATATCCGAAAGTGGATCGAAACCAAAAATTATCCCGAATTGAACGCGCTTAAAGGCTCGGATAATTCCTCAGCGGCGGCGCTTATGGCGCTTCCGAGATTGTTTGGCGGATTTGAGGTATTTGATGAGGCAAAAAAGGTTCTTCATGGTGAGAAGGTGGAAACCAAACTGGCGCGGCTCCGGAAATTATGCGAGGACATCAGTACAGTGATTCCGCGCGAGAAAATCCGTGTGGATCTGGGACTTATCAACAAGAAAGGCTACTACACAGGTATCATTTTTCGCGGGTATGTAGA
This sequence comes from uncultured Ruminococcus sp., assembly GCA_964480645.1. Taxonomy (GTDB): domain Bacteria; phylum Bacillota; class Clostridia; order Oscillospirales; family Ruminococcaceae; genus CAG-115. The sequence goes on from CAYZQU010000078.1 coordinate 2,160, forward strand.
GGGCTATGGACAGCCCGCGCTCTCCGGCGGAAGATATGACGCGCTGCTCGGGGATTTCGGACGTGAAACGGCGGCGGTTGGGTTTGCCGTGAATGTTGAGGCGGTTGCAAAGGTGTATCTGAAGTCGCATAGGACAGAGCTTCGTAAGTCTCCGGACGTGCTGGTTTTTGGTGAAAACGGCGCGGAAACCACGGCGATTGCGTATTGTGAGAAGCTGATTTCCGAGGGAAAAACGGTGTACAATTTCCTCGGAGAATGTCCAAAATGCGCGGTAAAATACGCGAAAGAGCATAATATTCATAGGGTTGATATTGTCAATAAGGACGGGAAAATCTCGTCAGAGGAGGTGTGAGCAATGGAAAAATCAAAAGTAAGAATTGCCCTCACCAAGGGAAGAATCGAGGATAAGGCGGTGAACCTCCTTGAGAAGATCGGATATGATGTGACGGAATTGCGCAACAAGGGTAGACGGCTGATTTTGTCAATCCCGAATGAGAATATCGAGGTGGTATTGGCGAAAGCGGCGGACGTTATCACTTATGTGGAACACGGTGTGTGCGACTTGGGCGTGGTCGGCAAGGACACGATTATGGAACACGGCGGGAAGTTCTTTGAAATTGCGGATTTGGGCTTTGGTAAGTGCAAATTTGCGCTTGCCGTGAAAAAGGGCAGCAAGTTTTACGATGGCTGCGGCGTAAAGACTGTTGCCACGAAATATCCCGCCGTTACACGTAATTTCTTTGAGTCAAAAGGAATCGACGTGGACATTGTGAAGATTGAGGGTTCTGTGGAACTTGCGCCTTTGGTGGGATTGTCCGACGGAATCGTGGACATTGTGGAAACGGGTACAACGCTTAAAGAAAATGGGCTTGAGGTTTACGATGATGTTGCGTATATTTCCGCGCGGCTTATCGTTAATACCGTAAGTATGAAATTGAAGCAAGAGCGAATTTCGGAAATTGTAAATCTTATTGAGGAGAATTTGTGATGATTAAGATTATAAAAGCAAACGGCGATGAAAAGAAGTTTTTAGCCGAGGTTGAAAAACGCGCCGGCGAGGTAAACGCTGAGGTTGAAAAAACTGTCAAAGGAATTCTGGAGGATGTTAAGGCAAACGGCGATAAGGCGGTAAAGTCATATACGGCGAAATTTGACTGTCCGAACGCTCAGTATTATCGTGTTCCCGATGAAGCAATTCAGGACGCGCTTACCGAGGCAAACGAGAAGTCGCCGGATTTTGTGAACGCAATGTTGAACGCGGTGGAGAACATTACTGCGTTTCACATCCGTCAAAAGCACGAGGGGTTCTGTGTTACCGAAGAGAACGGTGTAATTATGGGTCAGCGTGTACGCGGACTGGATAAGGTCGGACTGTACGTTCCGGGCGGTACGGCGGCTTATCCGTCGTCGGTGTTGATGAATGCGATTCCCGCGAAAATCGCGGGGGTTAAGGAGATTATTATGGTAACTCCGCCGCTTAAGGACGGCACAGCGAACAAGGATATTCTTGTTGCCGCCGCGCTTTGCGGAGTGGATAAAATCTTTCTCGCGGGTGGCGCGCAGGCAATAGCGGCACTGGCTTACGGCACAGAGGAGATTCCGCGCGTTTCCAAAATCGTCGGACCGGGCAATATATTTGTCGCAACGGCAAAACGTCTGGTTTACGGCAAAGTGGATATTGATATGGTGGCGGGTCCGAGCGAGATTCTTGTGCTTGCTGACGAGAGCGCGAATCCGAAATATCTGGCGGCGGATTTGATGTCGCAGGCGGAACACGATAAACTGGCTTCGGCGATTATGATTACCACAAGTATGGAAATCGCCGAGAAAACGCGTGACGAAATCGAGCGGCAGTCCGCGACACTTTCCCGTAAGGATATTATCAACGAGTCATTAAATAATTACGGTGGAATTATCGTTTGCGATGATATGGATTACGCGGTGGAAATTGCCAATACGATTGCTCCCGAACATTTGGAGGCGGTAGTCGAGAATCCTATGGAGTATATAGGCAAACTTGATAATGTAGGTTCTTTGTTCCTTGGGCAGTACTCTCCCGAACCGCTTGGGGATTACTACGCGGGACCGAATCACGTTCTGCCGACCAGTGGAACGGCGCGGTTCTTCTCGCCTCTTGGCGTGGACAGCTTTATCAAGCGTTCGAGTTACATCAGCTATACAAAGGACGCGTTGCTTGACGCGGCGGACGACATTATCCTGATAGCGGAACGTGAGAAACTGACTGCGCACGCGAATTCCATTAAGGTGAGAAAAGAGGATCAAATATGAGCAGAACGGCTGTATTAAGCAGAGAAACAAAGGAAACTAAGGTTGCCGTTGAGTTGAATTTGGACGGTGGAAAGGTTGAAATAAAAACCGGAATTGGATTCCTCGACCATATGCTTACCGCGCTCGGAGTTCACGGGGGTTTCGGGCTTGATGTTTTTTGCAGCGGCGATTTGAACGTTGACGGACATCACACCGTCGAGGACGTTGGAATCACACTGGGTCAGGCGTTCGGTAAGGCATTGGGCGATAAGTCGGGGATTATGCGCTACGGCAGCGCGTTTATTCCGATGGACGAGAGTCTGGGATTTTGCTCTTTGGACATCAGTGCAAGACCGTTCCTTGTGTTCAACGCGGAATTTACCAATGAAAGGGTAGGTGAGTTCGATACTTGTCTTACCGAGGAGTTTATGCGCGCTTTCGCGTTCAACGCAGGAATCACTCTGCACTTGCGCGTGGAGTACGGCTCTAACGACCACCATAAGATAGAGGCTCTGTTCAAAGCGTTGGCATACGCGCTGAAACAGGCGGTTGAACCAAACAGAGGCGGTGTAATATCCACGAAAGGTACAATATGAATACATTTGAAATTCACAAGATCAGATATGGGTGGTTTGAGGTTTGTTTTACTCCGCACGCTGAAAAGCAGGGTTGGCTCACCAATTCGGACTATTTACAATGCGAAGCACCTACAAATTTCCTTAACGCGCTTTCGGATATTTTCGAGGGTAAGACAACGGAAGAATGGCAGTGCTGGCAGGACGAGCCGGGCGCGTACATTCTGCATATAGAGCTTGTTGAGGGTGAAATTTTGGTTGAAATTTTTGGTTCAAAGAGTGACTCGGAATATCTAAATGAGGACAGGCATAGAGGCGAGAAGCTTATTTCCGAGGTTGACGAGTTGTTTTATCGGGAAACCTTCGAGCCGCAGTACTTGCTGGACGATGTTATAACCGAATTCAGCCTGTATGAAAATGGAAACGGATTGCGGATGTATGAAAAGCATTGGGGTAAGTTTCCAAAGGTGGAATATCATAGGTTGCGGAAATGCGCCGCCGAGATAAACAACACATTGGATAAATACAGTAAAATGTTCTGTTTTAAGTATTGATGGGAGCAAACATATGATTGCTATTATAGATTATGGAGCGGGGAATCTGTTCAGCGTGAAAAACGCTCTGGATTTTCTGGGCTTTGAGAACAAGATAACTAAATCTGCGGACGATTTGCGCGTCGCGGACAGACTGATTTTGCCCGGAGTGGGCGCGTTCCCGGACGCTATGCGAATGCTCAACGAGAGCGGATTAGTCGGCGTTATCAAGGAGGAAACAAGGAAAAAGCCGCTTCTTGGTATTTGCCTTGGTATGCAAATGCTGTTTGAGAAAGGTTACGAGTTTTGCGAAACAGACGGATTGGGGCTGATTAAAGGCTCGGTAAAATTGATGACGCCTAAAAATCTTCCGATTCCGCAAATCGGGTGGAATTCACTTGAACTTAATGAGAAATGCCCGTTATTGGATAAAAACGGCGAATATGTGTATTTTGTGCATTCATACGCGGCGGAATGTCCATCGGAGAATGTCGCGGCATACTGCGATTACGGAATGAAAGTTCCCGCGCTGGTGTTCAGCGGAAATGTTTTCGGAGCGCAATTCCACCCCGAAAAGAGCGGCGAGGTTGGCTTGAATATTCTGCGGAGATTTGAAGCATTATGATATTTACCGAGATCCAAGGTGATTTATTTTCGAGAACCGATTGTGTGTTGTGCCACTGCATAAGCTCCGATTTCGCTCTCGGAGCGGGGATAGCCAAAAGATTCGCGCAAATGGGCGTAAAAAAGCAGCTTTGCGATAATTTTCCGCGCGAGTGGCAGGGTAGGGGATACTGTCTGATAACCGAAACAAACGGCACTATTGTCGGAAATCTTGTTACAAAACAGCGGTATTTCCACAAGCCGACTTTAGAAACGCTCCAACAAGCATTGGAGGATTTTCGTGAACAGGCTGTTGAGAGTGGAATTACCAAGGTAGCCATGCCAAAAATCGGCTGTGGTCTGGACAAACTTCAATGGGAGGACGTTCGGGAAATTATACAAGGTGTCCTGAAAGATACGGATTTGGACGTTTTTGTGTATTATTTGTGAAGAAAAGTTATGCGGAGATATATATGAACATCTTAGTTGTTAATTGCAGTCCCGTTAAAACAGGCGCGACTGCCGAAATAGTAAACTTGGTAAGTCAATATGTGAGTGAGGGAAACAGTGTTAGAACTGTTTGTATAGACGATTTCGATATCAGGTTCTGCAAAGGATGCCGAAAATGCCATACGACTGCGCAATGCTTTCAGGAGGATGATACCAAGAAATTAATGACTCAATATGAATGGGCGGATAAAATTGTTTCGGTTTCGCCGTCCTACTGGGCTGATATTCCGGGGCAGTTTAAGGTGTTCATAGACAGGTGTACTCCGTGGTGCAACACGCATGAACCTCACGCTAAAATTCCAAGCGGAAAAAAGGGATATACGATCGCGTTAAGAACCGGTCCGAATATGCCCGAATGCGAAAAAATAATCGGAAGTATCGAACATTTTTACGGACATCTTGAGATTGAATCCTCCGGACACCTCGGTTTATGTTCCATTGAGTACAAGGAAGATGTTGCCGAAAGAACTGATGAAATAAAGGCGTTTTGCGATACTATTCTAAATTCATAAGTTACACTTTTATTTGAAATCAGGAGAATATCAATGACGAAATTAACCCACATTTTTTTCAATATTGGCTCTACGTTGGTGGACGAAACGGAGTGTTACAACCATAGAATCCGTGATATGATTGCGGGTACGGAAATAACGTTCGAGCAGTTCAGAGAGAAACAGGAATTAATCGGTTTTGACGAAGCGGCAAAGTTTTTCGGATTGACGAAAACTCCGTGGCATTCGGAGGACGAACGGCTTTTCTCCGAAACAAAGGAGATTCTTCAGTATCTTTACGGTATGGGATATGTACTCGGAATTATCGCAAATCAAGTGTCGGGTACGGAACAGCGACTCAAAAAATGGAGGATTCGTCGGTATTTCGATTCAATAACTGCCTCAGCGGAGGAGTGAGTTTCCAAGCCCGATTTGGAGATTTTCCGCAGAGCGTTTGAAAAGGCGGGCTGCTCCGCCGAAAACTCCGTGATGATTGGTGACAGGCTCGATAATGATATTGTTCCCGCGAAAGCTCTTGGAATGAAGACCGTGTGGGTAAGGCAGGGTTTTAGTGATAATAATCCAATTGAACAGCCCGATTACACGATTGCTAATCTGACAAAGCTTAAAAATATTTTTTGAGGTGATTTTATGGTTATTTTACCCGCAATTGACATTAAGGACGGTAACTGTGTGAGGTTGTTCCGTGGCGACTATGCGACCGCCGAAAAAGTTGCCGATAACTATCTGGACACCGCGC
>CAYZQU010000079.1:0-7877 GCA_964480645.1 uncultured Ruminococcus sp.
TTCCAACGGGCGCGGTAACAAGATTTTCGCTTGTCATTACCGTTCCGATTTTCTGTTCCGGGTTGGAGATAAAACGCAAATCACGGTTTGTAAAGATTCCCACAAGCAGTCCGTTCTCCACAATCGGAACTCCTGAAATTTTGTATTTGCCCATAAGTCTGTCCGCGTCTGTTACCGTATCTTCGGGGGACAGGAAGAACGGGTTCACGATTACTCCGTTTTCGGAACGCTTTACCTTATCCACCTCATCGACCTGCTGTTCGATAGACATATTTTTATGTATGATTCCGATTCCGCCCTCACGAGCCATAGCAATCGCCATTTTTGATTCTGTTACGGTATCCATCGCCGCCGTCATTATCGGCGTATTCAGCGTTATGGATTTGGTAAGATTGGTCTTCAGATTCACCATATTCGGTGTAACGTCACTTTTTGCCGGAATTAACAGCACATCATCAAATGTAAGACCTTCCTTAACAAACTTGCTCCCAAAATCACAATTCAGCATAATCATTATCCTCCTTCAATATGTTCACGAAGTATATTAATAGTATTATACACCAAAATGCAACAATTTTCAAGCCCCATTCCGAGAAAAAATAGACAAATATATCAACTTTTTTCCGCTTTGTTTGGGACATTTTAACGCACTTACAAAATTTTTTATAAAAATATCGGTTAAGCTCTTGACTTAATCTCCATTTTATTATAAAATATATGTATGTGGGTAATGATAATATTGGAAGATTTTTCTAAAGGAAGACAATTATGCAAATAAAAACATCTGCTTCGCTGTTGTCCTGTAATCTGGACAGAATTGCGGAGGAAATTTCACACTGCGAGTCTGCGGGCGTGGATATGATTCACTTTGACGTTATGGACGGGCAGTTTGTCGAACAAATTTCATACGGGTCACCTGTGCTGAAATCCATTCGCGGGATTACAAATATCCCGATTGACACGCACCTGATGGTTCTGAATCCTGATAAGCAAATCCGATTTTTTGCCGAAGCGGGGGCGGATATCATCACAATCCACGCAGAAAGCGACTGCAATATTCCCGATACGCTAGAACAAATCCATATTCTGGGCAAAAAGGCTGGAATCGCCATCAGTCCCAAAACGCCGACAAGCCGCGCGCTTGATTTTCTCTCTCAAGTGGATATGGTGCTTGTAATGTCGGTAGAACCGGGTTATGGAGGACAGGCGTTTATTCCCGATGTATTGACAAAAATCACCGAGATACGGGAAAACGCGGACAAGACGGGATTCACAGACCTTGATATCGAAGTGGACGGCGGAATTAACCGCGAAACAGCCGCTCTCGCGGTGAAAGCGGGAGCGAACGTTCTCGCGGCGGGAACTTTTCTGTTCAAAGCCCCGGATATGAAAGCGGAGAATTCCGCGCTGAAAGGACTTCTTAAATGACATTGACTGCTGAGCGCGAACCGCGCAAGGTCTATCTTGAACGATTAATATTAATGGCGGCGCTGCTTGCCCCCACAATGTTCTTTCAGGGCGCAAGGGCGGCGGTAGTGTGCGCGGAAAGCGTCGTTCTGTGTATGGCCGCGGACTTTATCTGCTGTAAGCTGCGGCGTATTCCGTATGACTTCAAGGACACCGCCGTGCCGTTCTGGGGACTTGCAGCGGCAATGATGATGCCCTCGTCGATTTCTTTTCTGATGGTGGCACTGTCGTCGGTACTGTGTATAGGCGTCGGAAAGCACCTGTTTGGCGGCTCGGACAACATTGTGTTCTGTCCGCCGGCAATTTCCGCAGCGTTCATTTTGATTTGCTATCCCGCAGAGATGTTGTACGCGCCGAAATATGGGGATAAAATTCCGATTTTCGGCGGTTCGGACGCGGTTCTGGTTCGCTCATCGGAATACGCGCTGAAACTCGGAAACACGCCCTCCGCAGGAATTATGGACACGTTGTTGGGGCATACAGCGGGAACAATAGGCACAATCTACATTCTGGTTATCGCGGTATGCGGTATATGTATGATGATTCGGCGGAGCAACTCGCTTTGCGCGGTATTGTCATGTCTGGCTGTATGCGGGATATTTGCGTTTTTCTTTCCCCGCGCCGATGTTTCGGGCTGGGAATCGGTGTTCTATGAGTTAAGCTCAGGGTATCTGCTTTTCGGGACGGTCTTCCTCGCGGCAGAGCCTTATCGCTGCCCCGAAAAGCTGATGGGAAAAATAATTTACGGCGGAATATTGGGATATATCACTATGACGTTCCGCATTTTCGGTAAAACCGAGGGGAGCTTCTTGTTCGCTTTGCTGATTGTGGGCGCACTGGGGAGCAGCTTCGACCGACTTGTGGAGAATCTTTCCTATTGGCGAAAAACCTATCTCACTTCTTTCGAGAAGAACAAGACAAGCGTTCAGAAAGGCGGCGTAAAGCTGTCGGACACACAGGAAATAGTTTTGCCCGAAAAATACAAATACGAAACCCCGCCGATTGACAGCGCGGTAAAAAAGCATAAAAAGCGCTCCAATACCGATAATAAGGATAAGGGGGACGATGATGAACAACACTAAACGTAAATCCACAACGGACGGGCTGTTCAGACAGAACATCGCGCTGATGAGCGGACTCGTCACCGCGCCTATAATTGTCGCGTCCACCACTGCCGAACGCGCTCTGGTGCTAGTGATAAGCTTTTTCTTTATTTCTTACACAAGCATTCTGCTATGCCGCTTTATTCCACGAAAAATCGCTTATTCGTTCCGTATTCTGATGTACGCGGCAGTGGCGGCGGTGATGTTTATTCCAACGGCGTATATGCTGAATTTGTGGCTTCCGCAGACAACCAATAACGTTATGATTTATATTGAGCTTACGATAGTAAATTCCCTGTTACTGGCAAAAACCGAGACGCGGTTCTACCTCAAGCCGTATGGGGAGATGTGTCTGGATGTTCTGGTGTATATCGCCGGATACGCAATCGCGGCATTCGCGGTGGGAATCGTGCGTGAGGTACTCGCATTCGGAACTTTATTTAATCTGCGTCTGTGCGACCCAATTATGCCCGCAGCGAAATCCCCGTTCTTCGGATTCATTCTGTTGGGAATATTCGCGGCGATTTGCAGAGCGTTAAGCGGCAGACGGCGCAGAAAGCGCCGCGCGGAAAGGAGCGCGTGATGGGAGCGGTTTTTGCGCGAATCGTCAGTATGGTGATGATGTCCATTTTCATTCAGAACGCGATTTTTGACCGCGCTTTGGGTGCGAATGTCGCGATTTACGCGTCGCGGCACAACTCACAGCTTATCGGATTTACCATCGGTATCACCGTGATGACAACGCTGTCGAGCGCGGTTTCCTACTTCCTTGACGGGTTGCTGCTGCCAATGGAATACGGGTGGCTGTTTATGCCATTGGTTTATGTCGGGATTATCGGATTGTTATACATTATCGGAATGTTTATATTGTGGAAGTTTTTCCACCCGACTTTCAAAAAGGTACGTAAATACGCGCACCTGGCGATTTTCAACTGTGCGGTAATCGGCGCGCTGCTGTTGAACTCAAGCTATGGCAGTGACCTCGCGGGATATATCGGTTACGGATTCGGCACGGGTATCGGATTTTTCCTCGCATGCTTTTTGCTTAATATCGCTCACGAGCGTCTGGATTCCGATAAAATTCCGCGCTTTTTCCGTGGATATCCGATCATGCTTATTTATATCGGCATTGTTTCTCTCGCGTTTAACGTTTTAGTGGGCTATACAGCAACGTTCTGATAATGGATTATCCATTATCAATTATAAAATTTTAGGGGGTAAATCCGTGAAGCCAAAAAAGACCAACATCAAAATCAAGCACCATAAGTACAATCTCTACAACAAGAAGAAAAACAAAACCAGACAAGTTTTGACCGTTATTATCACCATTGTCGCGGCGTGCGGACTGGGCGTTCTCGGGTATGGACTCGGAAAGCCTATCGTCAATTACTTTCAGAACCGCGAGCAATACACCTCCGACCCCTCAAGTGTATGGTCTCCGCCATCAGACTCCCAAATTTCGGAGAGTTCCGTTTCTTCAGGCGAAAGCGGTTCCGATGTCTCCTCCGGTGAACCGACTTCCACGCCTGTGGAAGTAACCGACCCGAAAATCTATTTTCTCCCCGAAAACGCGGCTGTCAGCTCCGTTGCGCTGAATTCCGCTTTGGCGGCGGCAAAAGAATCGGGCTGTGATACCGTGGCGGTTACTCTTAAAAACAATGTGGGAAATTTCCTGTATAAATCGGATATAGAGGGAATCAAGGACGGCGATACGATCATCGGCGCGATGACAGCGCGGCAAATCTGTGAATGTATCACAAACGCGGGGCTTACCCCGGCAGCGAAAATCAGCACGCTGATGGACAGATCCTCGCCCAGACTTACCGGGGGAGGATATGAGCTTGCAACCGAGAACGGATACTGGCTGGACGCGTCTCCGGCAAAGGGCGGAAAGCAATGGCTCTCCCCATTTAAAGAGGAAACCGTGAAGTTTATCGGAGATATTACCTCCGAACTTTCCGCAGCAGGCTTCAAGCATATAATCTGCGCAGATACGCGATTCCCGGCATTTTATAACTCCGATATCAACAAATATCTGTCCAATCTGCCGCTTACAGATTCCGCGCAACGCTCCGCCGCATTATGGAACGTGGTTTCCGCCGCACGATCCGGCTGTGAAAAGCACGGCGCAGTGATGTGGCTTATGATGTCCGCCGAGAGTATCTCCACGGAAAACAAGAATTCCACCGATGCGGAGATTACCAATAATGCGGATAAAATTAAGAACGAGCGTCTTATCGTAAGCTACACGGGGGGGGCAGGCACCACCCCGGCTCGGGGTGATGCCGCCGAGTTCGCAAAGCAGATTTCCGCCGTTTCCCACGGGGCAAAGGTCGCCGTTTCCGTCAAGGCAGGCTCTTCCGCCGCTATTGATAACGCACGCAAGGTATTCACAAACTCCGGATTTGAGGTCTTTGTTGAGAGCTGACAGTAAAAAAGCAAATTGACGATAGATGATACATACGTGTTTATTGTCAATTGTGTATTATATAACATTTGGAGGTAACTATGAACTTACTGAACTTTATGACAACTTCGGGTACTACTGCTACGGCTGATCAGGCTGCCACAGGCGGATGGCTGGGAATGCTCACCATGCTGATTCCGCTGGCACTGATGATTCTGGTATTCTGGTTTCTGATTATCCGTCCCGAGAAAAAGCGCTCGAAAGAGATGCAGAATATGCTGAATAATCTTCAGGTCGCGGACGAAGTCGTTACAAACGGCGGTATCATCGGACTGGTGATTTCCGTGCAGCAGGACACCGTTCTTATCGAAACAGGTAGCGACCGCACAAAAATCCGCGTGCTGAAATCCGCTATCGCAAAGTGCAACACTACCCACGATGATGTGGCTGTTGTTGATACCAAGGCGAAATCCAAGCCGAAAAAGGACATCAAGTGAAAACCGACCTTCGGATTCAAAAGACACGCGCCGCCGTTCAAAACGCACTTTTTGATTTGTTGGGAGAAAAAGAGCTGTCAAAAATCTCCATTTCGGAGCTTTGCCGCCGCGCCCAAATAAACAGAAAGACGTTCTATCGGCACTATCGCGGCACTGAAGACATTATAGAGGAGCTGGAAAACGCACTTCTCGCAGAGCTTTCCGCGATACTGCGGCGCGGGAACAACAGTATTTTCGACGTCGGCGCGGTTTTTCGGGACATCAGCGCCACTATTGAGAAGAACCAAGATGTTCTTGTCAAAGTGATGAGGCTGAATCCCGAACTGCTTACGGGCGGAAAAATCAAAGCGATGATGTGCCGTGCGACGGCTCTGTCACTTAAAAACGCGGGGATGGTTTCCAGTGCTGCCGCAGACGTGGCGGCGGAATTTGCCGTGTCGGGAGTCCTCGCGATTTACTCGGCGTGGCTGAACGGCGGCTGCAAGGGAGATCTTAATATGCTGACCGAAATCTCCGCGAAAATGACCGTGCATGGGCTGACTGCGTTTGTTTCTGCGGATAAGCTTGTCGAAATGCGATTTTGAACAATTGATAATGGGAGAATTAAAATGAAAGAGGACAAGATTTTCTCTGTAAGAAGTATGGTGTTTATGGCGATCTTCGCCGCAATTATGTGCATTTGCGGACCAATTTCCGTGCCAATGCCGGGATTGGTACCCGTTTCTTTGGGAACATTTGCCATATATCTTGCGGGAGCGGTATTAGGCAAGAAACGCGCTCCCATCGCCGTGGGGCTGTATGTTCTGCTTGGATTGGTGGGTCTTCCCGTGTTTACATTGGGTCGTTGCGGATTCAGTGCGCTGATTGGTGTTACGGGAGGATATATTGTCGGATTTGTTCCGATGGCACTTATAGTCGGAATTTTCGCGGACATGAAAACTTCTTCGCATTGGACTGTGATTCCGGGAATGGTTATCGGAACAGCTGTGATGTATACATCCGCAACCGCGTGGTATATGGTTGTTATGGGGACGACTTTGATTCCAGCACTGATGGCTTGCGTTGTACCGTTTCTTATCGGCGACGCTATTAAAATAGCGTGTACTGCGGCTATCGCAATGCCGCTGAAATCACGGCTGAACGCAATTATGTATAACAATCACAAAGAAGGCTTATAAATGCAATCCGCGCTGGTAATCGCATATCAAACCGTAATTATGTTCATATTGTTGGCGGTGGGGTATTTTCTGTATCGCGGCAAGTTGCTCGGTGATGAGGCAACGCAACAGTTGTCAAATATCGCCATTTCCATCATAAACCCGATAGTGATTTTTAACGCGTATCAGCGGGAATTCGCGCCTGAGATGCTTCGCGGGCTGATTTACGCGTTGATTCTGGGATTCATCGCACAGGGAATTCTTGTATTGGCAGGGGTTATCATCGTGCGGAAAACTCACTGCGATTTCGAGGTGGAGCGATTCGCCGTAGGATACTCAAACTGCGCGTTTATGGGGATTCCGCTTGTCGAGGCGACATTCGGCGCGGAGGGAGTTTTCTATCTCACCGCGTTCATTACGGCGTTTAATGTGTTTATGTGGACGCACGGCGTGATTCTTATGAGCGGGCGAAATCTCTCGGGACGCGGTTTGCTGAAAATCGCTCTCTCGCCCGCGATTCTCGCGATCGTTCTAGGATTGGTGTGCTTTTTCACGGGATTTCGGCTTCCCGATATTGTTCAGACTCCGTTGAACTATCTCAGTGCGATGAACACTCCGCTTGCTATGTTGGTTTCAGGAGCGACTATCGCGAAATCGGGCTTGCTTGAAGCGTTCAAGTCGCGGCGGGTGTATCTCATTCAGGCATTCAAGCTGGTAATCGTGCCTATGCTGCTTGCAGTGCTGCTTGTCCCAACAGAGATTATCGGAGTTTCGTCGGCGATTGTCCGGACAATTCTGATTGCCGCAGCCGCGCCAACAGCGTCCGCGACAATTATGTTTGCGTATAAATACAATCGGAACGCCGAAGCCGCGTCGCGTCATTTCGCGCTTTCAACCGTTCTCGCAATACTTACAATGCCGCTGATTATGGCGATTACCTCCGCTCTGGAGGGATTTATGGTTTTGTAGTTTGTGAAAAATGCACAAAATCAACGGACGAAATTCGTTAAAAATTAGTGTTGCAATGTGTGTGAGGTTGTGTTATAATAAAAGTACGGTAAATATTGAACCACGATTATAGTGAACGTCAATGTAAATTTGTTGTGTGATATATTCGAGTTCGCGTTAATTTGACAAGATAGTATTGTGACCTATTTGGTCTACATACTTCTTATATATTTTCCCCAATTATTTTCAGTCGATTGCTGCTTTCCCCAAGCAGTTCGGCACTTGATTTGCCTTGCCG
>CAYZQU010000080.1:0-7857 GCA_964480645.1 uncultured Ruminococcus sp.
ATAAAGCCCGTCCACATCGGTAAGCATAACCAACAGATCCGCCTTGCAGAGCGTCGCGACAGTCGCCGAAAGCGTATCATTCTCATCGAAATCGAGATGTTTGATTGAAACAACGTCGTTAGCGTTGATAATCGGAATAACCGACATCTCAAACAGCTTGTTGAACGTGTTAATAACGTTCGTGCGGCGGGTTTCATTGCTGATTACATCGCGCGTCAGCAGAAGCTGAGCAACGGTATGGTTGTAACGTCCGAAGTTATCGCTGTAAAACTTCATAAGCTCCGTCTGACCGATTGCCGCGCACGCCTGCTTGGACGGAATATCCCGCGGCTTTTCAATGAATCCGCCCTTGGAAGCGCCCACGCACTGCGCCCCGGAGCTTACAAACACGATCTCCTTGCCCGCGTTTTTCAAATCCGACAGAACCTCAACCAGCGCGCGGCTCTTGCGAATGTTCATACTTCCCGTTTCGGGATAGGCAAGCGTGCTGCTGCCCACTTTAATCACGATACGTTTTTTGTCTCTGAAATTCGGCATAATTTACCATTCCTTAATGATTACACAAATTTTCTGATTAGTTACCAAATACCAATACCATATTCTATTATACCAAATTAATCCGTAAATTTCAACACATATTCATAAATTTTCACGCAAATTTTATAATACAAGCAATTTTATGAAAAAAGTTAATTAAAATTTATCGAAATTCAATAAAATCCTCTTGACAATTTGATGATAAATATGATATAATTACAGTAGAAATTTATGGGAGTGTTTTGATGGATTGCGTATGCGAACAATTGGTTACAAAAAAACGTACCGGAGGTGATGTTCTGAAGGTAATCGGGCTGATACTGGCGGCAACGCTGGTGTCAATGCTGTGCGTTTTAGGCATTGGATTCCTGTCTCCGATACTGATTTTCGGAATTCCCGGGTCAATTGCCCTATGCGTGTGGCTAGTGAAAAATATCAGCTCCGAATACGAATATATCATCACCAACAACCAGATGGACGTTGATAAAATAATCGGGAAAAGCCGTCGTAAGCGTATGATTACGATAGATTTGTCAAAAGCACAGGATTTTACCGAAAATGAGCCGCCGGAAAACGGGAATCGCGCCAGAACTACTGTTCACGCATCCAGCGGGAATGAGAACGATGTTGCGTATTTATATGCGGAACATGGTGATTACGGCACAGTTATGCTGGTTTTCAGCCCCAATGAAAAAATAAAGAAAGCGATTGTGCAACAAGTTCCGGGAATGCTCCGCACGAGGTTAATGAGAAATGGCAAATAGATTGTTTATCCGCACAGGGACAGCGATTGTTGAAATCGGACGAATCGCGAAAAGTGCGAAGAATAGGTATTTTCTGTCAAATTATTTTTCAGCGGACGAGATACGATTTTTCGTATCCCGTAAGTTGTCTCCTGCGCTTATCGCTGAAAATTATTGCGTGAAAATTGCGTTCGCAAAAGCAATCGGTACAGGTTTTCGTATTGTTAAAGCGCGCGACATTGCGGTTTTGCGCGACAGACTCGGCTCTCCGTTCATTATCACAAGCGGCAACGCGAAGCTGATGGAACAGCGTGAGGGCTTTGAAGTAAACATTTCCGTTGACCACTGCAAGCATTACGCGACAGCGACGGTGATTATCACACGCTGATTTGGAAAATTTATACAAGCACATAAATTATCCCGCTCCAAAGGCGGGATAATTTATGCACATTCAACAAGAATTGCAGGTGAAATTTGGTGAAAAGGCTGGTTGTAGGTCTGACGGCTCACGTTGACGCCGGGAAAACCACGCTCGCGGAAGCGATGCTGTTCAAATCCGGCGCGATTCGGCACTGCGGGCGGGTTGACAATGGTGACGCGTTCCTTGACAACAATCCGATTGAACGTGAGCGCGGGATAACTATTTTCTCAAAGCAAGCAATATTGAGAATTAACGACTGCGAAATCACAATTCTCGATACTCCGGGGCATATAGATTTCTCCGCCGAAGCGGAGCGCGCGATTTCGGTTCTGGACGCGGCGGTTCTTGTAATCAGCGGCACGGACGGTGTTCAACCGCACACAGCAACGCTTTGGGAGCTTCTGCGGCGCGCGGAAATCCCTGTGTTGGTGTTCGTGAACAAGATGGATATTTCGTATAAATCCAACAAAGATTTACTTGATGATTTGTTAAAACTAGACAATAATTTCGTTGAATTGGACAAAAAATTCCCTGAACACATCGCCGAACTGGACGAGGAATGTATGAATTCCCTTCTCGATTCCGGTGAAGTGCCGCAAAGCCTTATTTCAAGCGCAATCGCGGCGCGTAGGGCGTTCCCGGTGATGTTTGGTTCGGCACTGAAATCCGAAGGCGTGGACGAGCTTCTTATCGCGTTAGAACAACTCGCGGAATGGAAAACGCGCTCCGAGGAATTCGCCGCTTTAGTGTACAAAATCACTACCGATGACAAGGGTGCGCGTCTGACACACATCAAAATCAACGGCGGAGAACTGAAAAACCGCACGGTTATCGACAATTCCGGCGATAAAATCTCGCAGATCCGCGTTTACAACGGAACAAAATTTACACAAATCGACTGCGCCGAAGCGGGACAGGTCTGCGTTCTGGTCGGGCTGTCACAAACATACGCGGGGCAAGCGCTCGGTGAGCAGAAATCGGGCGCAAAACCGTTTCTGGAGCCAATTCTTGAATATCGGATAATCCTCCCGGAGGGGACGGATTCGGTAAAAACATTCTCATTGCTTAAGAATTTGGAACAGGAAGACCCACAGTTAAGGTTCACTTGGAATTTGCAGCTGAACGAAATTCACGTTTCAGTGATGGGAGAGCTGCAGCTTGAAATACTGCAAAAGCGCATAACAGAGCGGTTCGGGCTGAATGTAACATTCGATGAGGGAAGTATTTCATATCGAGAGACAATTTCCGAACCAATTGAGGGCGTGGGACACTACGAGCCACTTCGCCACTATGCGGAAGTTCACTTGCTGCTCGAGCCGCTACCGCCGGGAAGTGGAATTGAAATCCGCTCAAAGTGTAACAATCTGGAAGAAAACTGGCAGAATCAGGTAATCAATGCGCTCCACGAACGCACTCACCTCGGCGTTCTGACCGGTTCACCACTCACGGATGTGAGAATTACGCTGGTTGCAGGACGGGCGCACCAAAAACACACCGAGGGAGGAGATTTTCGCGAAGCCGCATGGAGAGCTGTTCGGCAAGGTTTGGCAAGTGGAAAATCCATACTGCTTGAGCCGTTTTACTCGTTCAAATTGGAAGTTCCTGTTAATTGTGTTGGCAGAGCGCTTACGGATTTGGAGAAAATGGGCGCGGATTTCGCAGAACCATACGGTTTTGCGGACTTTTCAACAATCACCGGGAGCTGCTCGATATACGAAATGCGTAATTATCAACGCGAGGTAAACACCTATTCGCGGGGCTTGGGCAGCCTGACTTTAGTCCCTAAGGGGTACTTTCCTTGTCATAATGCACAAGAAATCATTGAAAAGATTGGTTATAATCACGAATCCGATGTTGAAAATACCGCAGACAGCGTTTTCTGTTCACACGGAGCGGCGCAACTGATTAAATGGAACGAAGTTCCACATAAAATGCACATTCCGTATGTATTTCGCGCAGAAAATGTTGAACATCCAACAAAATCCGAGATTTCAACGTATAAACAGCGGGCGGCAACCGACAAGGAATTAATGGAAATCTTTGAACGCACGTATGGCAAAATAAAACGTGAAAACCGCGTTGCAATGCGGCGCGACAAGGATTATGAAAAGCCCGCTAAGCTTCCGCCGCCAAAGCACGGAGAGGAATTTTTGTTGGTTGATGGATACAATATTATCTTTTCATGGGATGAACTGTCAGAAATTGCCAAGCTAAATCTTGATGCCGCACGGGCGCAGCTTATCAATATATTGTGTAACTATCAGGGATTTCGGCGTTGTAATGTGATTTTGGTTTTTGACGCGTATCGGGTTAAAAGCGACCGCGAGATGGAAGAATACGGAAATTTAAGAGTGATTTACACTCGAGAAGCGGAAACCGCAGATATGTTTATTGAGAAAGCCGCGCACCATCTAAGTGGCGACAACCGCGTTCGTGTAGCCACTTCAGACGGAACGGAGCAGCTTATAATTCTGGGTTCGGGGGCGATGCGCGTTTCAGCGCGAGAATTCAAGCTTGAGGTTGATGAGGTCAATCGAGCAATTCAAGATATATTGGACAAAATGCATCGAAAGTGAGTAATTACAATGTTTTCATACGAAATTCATCAAATTGCACAAATTCACAATGATTTAATTGCGAAATTTGGTACTCCTCGACAAAGCGGATTAACATCTATGCGTTCCGAAATAATCCTTGAAGATGAATTTTCTGACCCGAATTATTTTCGTGGTTTGGAAAATTTTTCACACATTTGGCTGATTTGGGGATTTTCTCAAGTCCCAGAGGACACGTTTTCACCAACAGTTCGCCCTCCCCGACTTGGCGGAAACGTCAGAAAGGGTGTATTCGCGACGCGTTCGCCGTTTCGCCCGAATCGGCTCGGATTAAGCGTGGTGCGGCTTGAGGAAATCAAATCCAGCAAGCTTGTCGTCAGCGGAGCGGATTTGATAGACGGCACACCAATTTTTGACATCAAGCCGTATATTCCGTATGCGGACAGCATTCCGGATGCCTCAAACGGGTGGGCGTTCGCTACAACATCCGGTGCTCTTGATGTCGTTATACCACAAGATATTGCGAGTGTGATTCCCAATGATAAGCTCGAAGTTCTGATTGAGCTGCTTGCCCAAGACCCTCGTCCGCAATATCAATCTAACGCGGAACGGCTCTACACGATGTCTTACGGTGATTTTGAGGTCTCGTTTCACGTTGAAGATTCAAAATTATATGTGAACAAAATAAATAAACGCGGCTGAAATAACCGCGTTTAATTCACAAATCAAGCAAAAGCGTGATATTTATCGTAATTCACAAGCTCATCAAGTAGCTTTGGAACTTGCGTTACAGAATTCTCATCAGAAAACTGACACGTTCCGACCGCCTTATGACCGCCTCCGCCGTACTTCAACATCAACGAACCAACATCCACATGAGATGTCCGATTCAAAATAGAATAACCCACCGCGCAGGAACATCCCTTGCCGCCCTTGCCATCAACGATCCAGCACGAAATATTCTGCTCGGGATAGAGCGAGTAAATCAAGAAGCGATTACCTGTGTAAATCGGGTTCACACCGCGCAAATCCGTGATAATCACATCGCCCTCAACACGCGTATGCTTATAAACCATCTCCTTAAAAAGCTCGGTTTGCTCATTATAAAGCTTGATACGCTCCTGAATATCAGGCATCTCGAGAATTTCATCGGTGGTCATATATGCGCAACAACGAAGCAGTTTCTCCATTAATTGGTAATTACTGATTGTGAAATTACGAAAACGCCCCAAACCCGTTCGCGGATCCATAAGGAATCCGACAAGAATCCACCCCGTGGGGTTCAAAATCTCCTCGCGCGTCAAATTTCCGCTGTCGACCTTATCAACAGCAACCATCAAATCATCGAAATTCGGAAAACGTTCTTTCCCGCCGTAATATTCATAGATTATCCGCGCGCAACTGGGCGTAATACGGCTTTCACCCTTATACTTACCCTTATAACGAATACGCTCTTCCTCACTGGAGTGATGATCGAACCACAGTCCGCAGCCCTCAACAAACGGAACATTCGCCAAGCAATCATTTTCCGTGACAGGAATCAACCCGTCCTGCAAATCCTTAGGGTGTGCAAAAGTCCAGTTATCAACGACACCGGCACATAGCAAAAGCGCACCACAAGCCAATCCGTCAAAATCCGACCTTGTAATCAGTCGCATTGCCATAGGATATCACTCCTTATAACTCCATTTTGTTTATTATATCACATTTTTTTGGAAAAATCAAGTACTTTTTGAAAATTTTTATTTATTCTTAACAAGATTTTTTCTCAAGCGGATTCTTCCCGTGAATTTTAAGTCCTTTTCCGCCTGATTGTAAAGATTTTCCAACAATTTTGCAAGTGCTCTGCAATCAGACCTACCGGATTTTCCGAACGCCGCCGCCTCAAGCACCTCGTGATTGCTGTAAATCGCGCAGCCAAGCGATTTATCAGCTCTCATATAAAAATCCTCAGGCAACTCGCCGCGATTCGGATAGAACCCGCAAACCCGCATTACACCGTGAATTTTTGCAAGCAACAAATCCGAATCATTGATTTTAGATAAACGCTTCAGCGCATTTTTCGCGTCGGTTTCAAGAGTTTTATACCAATAAATCGCAAACGCGGTCGCTCCAACGACAATGACAATCCCTGAAATTCCCAGAATGTACGGCAGCGCGTTCACCTTGCCGTCAAACGAAGCAATCATTGAATCATCTGTGTTGTTCGATTCATCGTCAGAATCGCTAAACCCTTCCGAAGATTTGTTCGAAATTTCGTTACTTTGCACAGAATTTGAGCTTATATCTATGCTAATTGGCGGAATAGAAAACTCCCCGGGCGAGTTCGGAAACGATATGTCAATGTCAATATTTCCCATTGCTGCGGCGCTTATTGGGTCAAAAGTCACCCAACCGAGTTGGTCAAGATATACCTCACACCATGCGTGGAGGTTTCTGGTTCGTAGAATCTGCGGTTCTCCGCCGCCCGGCTGAGCGACGAATCCTGTACAATATCTGGCAGGGATTCCCAATTCACGAAGCAACAATGTCATAGAGCTTGCGTAAAGCGCGCAGTGCCCCGACTTCACGTCGTTCAGGAAGCTCATTATCGGATTATTGGGGTCAATAAGCGCGATAAGCGAATATACATAATTTTCACGCAAAAAGTCCGCAATATTCGCGGCGGTTTGGTATCGCACAGATATGTCCGAAATATCGCCATTTGGATTCAAATTATTCGCAGAAATAAACTCGGAAAGCGGCTCTACAAGCTCACTCGGAATGTTAAGATATGAATTGTTCACAAAATCACGATAGTATGAAGCCAAATTATCCGAACCGCAAAAATCATCAAAATATTCATCAATTTCACAAGAAAAAGAATTAATCGTATCGCTCGTTCTCTCTATGGTACTCGAACCCGACATACTTGAAACGCGGTCAACATTCGTGTAACTCGGAACAAGCGCCGTAAAATTAAGGGTGCTGACGGTGTCGTATTTTTGGTTGGCGCGCGCAACAAAATCACCGTAAATGTCAAACATTTCATTCTCATAATAGCCGAAATCTGTGGCATAAGCGGGCAAAAAAGCGACATTTGTGTCACAAAGATAATTCACGGTTACGTCCTGTTGGTGAATCATATTCGAATCAAATCCGTTGATTTGAAAGTCATAATTTCTTTCATAATAATCAATGTATGCTGAAAGAGCATTCATCTCTGCAGGGCGAAAATCGTTTGATAACCCCGTTTGCGTCCACAGACCGCTGTCAAATCCGGTGCGTATAGGCGAAGTCCACGAGCCGCCCACAAAGTCAATCCCAATGTCGCCTCGCAGGTACACGGGCAAATCTCCGGAGTTAGTCACGCTTAAAATTTCCTGATTGCTCTGTCCGGGTGAAGTGATTCCAAGGGTGGCATCGCGAAAATTCACATTATATTTTGAATTTGTGAAATATTCTGACAATGCTCCACTCTCAAACGGACTGTTACGTTGAATTGTTGGTCCTATTGAGTTGAGGAAATTGTAAACATTTGAATAGTCCAGTCCATCTCTCCCGCTCAATAATAAAGACGAGATAATTCCTAAAACTATAAATACAGTGAACAAATATGTCA
>CAYZQU010000081.1:0-806 GCA_964480645.1 uncultured Ruminococcus sp.
ACCCTCCTGCTCAAACTCGCGCAGAAAGTGTTCAAATTTCGTTCCGAATTTGCTCGGCGAGGTGTTACTCTACTCGGCTGAAAACCTCGTTCAAATCGGCGGAAATCCGCCCAAACAGCCGTCACTATTTTGGGGCAGTGCCGTCACTCTCGCAACAGCCGTCACTATCTGTAATTCGCATAGGTAAAGCATTTGCAAGACATGGAGTGACAGCAGTGACGGCTAATTCTACCCACAGCAAACTGCCGTCACTGCTGTCACTTTCGCGGTCATATTTCAGAATTATAAACCGCTGTCCGCATGAACGTTTTATCTCAAAAGTCACACCAAAACTTTTCAGCTCTATGCCGTGCTGAACCAGATTTTGAGTGATCTTATTTTACGGAGTCTCAACGCCGAATTGTGTTTTCAACTCATCAACCAATGTTGTAGCAGAGCCTTTGAAATGTTTTCTCTCCAACATGAAATCGTGTATCATGAAAGAAAAAGTATCGCGCGGCTTAGGAATTATTTTTTCTTCGGCAATCCAACGAGCGCCGTTGCGTTTCAAATGCAGTTCCAGATTTTCGATATCGCGACCAACGCAATACAGAACCGCCTCGCCGCTTCCGCGCTGCTTTTCAATCATCACCATGCTCCCGTCAACACAGCCGCTGATCCCTGTCGTTCCTGAAATCATGTTGAACGGATCGTTATCTCGGCACTTCCGTGTGTGATGAACTAACAGGATTGCAATCCGCAGAGTATCCGCAAGATTTTTCAGCACGGAAAGTTCTTTATAGTCGGAAGCGTAACTTGTATCGTCG
>CAYZQU010000081.1:816-7855 GCA_964480645.1 uncultured Ruminococcus sp.
CCCGAAATCATATTGAACGGATCATTGTCACGGCATTTTCGAGTGTGATGTACCAATAAAACAGCTATTTTCAGTTTATCGGCAAGATTTTTCAAAACAGACAGTTCTTTGTAATCGGAAGATAGCTCGCATCATCGCCCGAACGGATTTTCTGCAAGGTATCAATGATAATAATTTTTAGGTCTGCGTGCTGTGACTTGAAGTTCTCAATCTGCTTTTCGAGAACGCCTCCGAGCGTTCCTGCCATGGTAGCGAAATGCAGATTTTCGCTTGGTTCGCTCGTCAACTCAAACAAGCGATTCTGAATTCGCGCGTAACTATCTTCCAAGCAGAGATAGAGTGCCGTTCCGCGTTTGGTTTCCCGTCCGAGAAATTTTTCTCCTTTCGCAATACTGAGAGCCATGTCCAGTGCAAGCCATGACTTCCCGACCTTTGGTGCTCCTGCTAAGATAAAAAGTCCCGTCGAGATCATTCCGTCTATGCAAAATTCAATAGGTCGGAGCGGTGTAGTCATCAGTTGTTCGCAGTTTACTGTTTTGAATTCCTTCAATAAGTTGTCCTCCTTTGATTTGAGATGAACTCATTCTAACATACTTTTCTTAAAATGTAAATGCGGAATGGAACTTCACTTTTTTCAAGAAGTTCCATTACGGACATTGAAAAATTTTGTTGTTTGTGATATAATTAAGTCGAAAGGCGGTGCCGCAATGTTTAGAGACAGAGGTGTTTATGTTTTCCCCGATAAGGATAAGATGAGGATTTTCGCGTATGATGGTGAAAACGCTGTCGAATATCCGTCGCTTACATTTGCCGAGCAGTTGGTGGATTTCCTTGAAATTGATATGTCTCCGTTTCGCAGGGCAGTCAATAATCTTAAATCGTATGATGACAATACGATTGACGACAAGCTATTGATGAATATTTTTCATTCGATATATTTTCTTGCAGACAGTTTTTGTGTTGACAGTCCTGTTTACAGTTTTCTGATGACCAACGAACTGCGTCTACTCGACAGAACAGCTTCTCCCGAAACTGTTGAAGCGGCAGTTACGCGAAAGAACAGGGGCTTAGAAGTGCTTGAGATAATGATGGATATGCAATCTCTGCTTTTTAATTATGCTTATATCTACTGCAATACAAACGGATCGCATGTCGATAAGGTTCACAACATTATTTCCGGCAGAGCGAGAATACTTAACGTCAGATTTGAGGAGGTCGTATCAACCGCTTTGCCGAGTACGCGTATATTCTATATGTCTGAGTTCAATTTTCCATTCACAAAAGGTTATAGGTTTGAAAAACTAAAGGATTACCTGTGGTTTGTGTTCATAAACTTTCTGCAATATGATGTAAATTTCAGCGAGTGCAAATATTGTGGACACTTTTTCATTCCCAAAACGAAAAAGAAAACGCTGTACTGTGATCGCATCAGAACTGTGGACGGCAGAACCTGCAAGGATATAGGTCCTGCAGAGGTAAGCAAGCGGAACGCGGAATTTTCCGAGGTGCTCTCCGAATACGACAAGGCTGTCAATCGGAATTTCAAGCGTGTGGAACGCTTTGAGGATAAACAATCTGGCGAGAAACATGGCAAGGACTTGGACTATATGGAGTATTCGGAGTGGCTGTCGCGGCTGCGCGAGATGCGGGAACGATGGAAGAATGGCGAGGTTGGCGATGAGGAAATTCTGAATGTGATTCATGAATTGGATTGACCAACACTCTTGCAATATTATATTTTTTATGCTATACTATAGTAAAATATCTATGGGAGGGAGTACTATGATATCCGCGGCACTTGCGATCCTGAAAACGAAGGAGCAGCGAAATGAGTTTGCCGAGTTTTACAAGAAAAATAAAAATCGCCTTTATAGGATAGCCTATTCAAAGCTACATAACAGGGAAAGCTCGGAGGATGCTGTGCAGGAGACTTTTTTGCGGCTCGCGACAAGTTACGAGAAATTTTTTGGATTAAACGACAATGAACGAGTGACATTTGCGAATGTTGTTGCGCGGAATGTTGCTGTCGATATGTATAAAAAGGCAAACGAAATAGATATAATGGAGTTGTCGGGAAATATTGCGGTTGACAATTCCGAAAATCCTTCCGAGGATGAATTGCTGTACAAGTTTACAAAAGAAAAGCTGATAGAATTTGTGCGCGGACTGCCGCCTCTTCAAAGAGACGTTTTATATTTAAAAGCAGTTCATGGTATGACGATACAAGAAATATCCATGAAATTATCCGTGTCCGAAAACGTTGTAAGACAGCGGCTGTTTTGCGCTCGGAAAGTAATCAAAGAGGCGTTACAGAGGGGAGATATTTAAAATGAATGATTATACATTAGCTGATGTTTTCGAAACCGTTTACAGACAGGAGTTTTCCGAATTTGATAACCCACCAAAGCATTTCTTCTCACATCGACACCGCAAGGCAATGAAAGAGATACTTTATCCGCAAACCACATCAATGTTTGCGGCAGACCGCAATATTCCGCTTAAAAAGCGGGTTATTATCGCGCTGCTGGTGATATTGCTTTCAGCATTGGGTATTACAGCGGCAGCGGCTATAAGCAGGGGCTTTACCCGCAAAGAGCACCGCGACAATACGGAGCTGTTTGCAGCAAATGCGGAAAATGCCCCGAAAACCATTGAAAACGTGTATTATCTTCCCGAGATTCCCGAGGGATATGAGCTGCATGAAACGGTTTCCGACAACCGGAGTGTATTTACATCTTATATGAACCTCAACACCAACAGGTGCATGGTATTATTCCAGTCTGTTAAAGAGGGGCACAGAAGCAGTGCTGATAATGAACATCACTTACTTGAGGAAGTCGAAATTAATGGTCATTACGGGCTATATCTTGGTAACTGTGATAGCGGATCAATTTTCTGGGATAACGGCGATTACATCTTAGAATTGTCCGGCGATTTTAACAAAGATGAGTTGTTGAATTTGGCTAAAAGTGCTAAACTTTGACGATTTTTGAAATTTTTTTTGAAATTTGCCATAACAAAAATAAAAAAATCAGAAGTATATAGTAAGGGGGCAAAAACCTCTAATAAATCGAAAGGAGGAGATTCCAATGCAGTTCAAATTTCTTGTGGGCGCGGTACTGTCTGCGGCTATGCTTTGTCTTACACCAACAGTTCAAGCCGCGGCAGCCGAGCCATACAGCATTGTTTCACCATTGTACGAAATTGTTGAACGCGAATCAACTGATTTACAATTAAGGTAAATTAATGAGTGCGGCGGGATATTCGCAAGCGTATTCTGCCGCATTAAATCGGTATAACAAGTTTATGGAGGACATTATGAAACACAAAATTTTAGCTTTAACCACATTAATATGCTGCGTGGTCGGGCTTTGCGGTTGTGACAAAAGCGACAACTCAAGCGATTCCCAAACCATTTCGGATGAAAGCGGGGTTATCGGTGACAACAAAAAAGACTTGGTTTTCGAGGATTTTGTTGGCGAATATCCCGAAAATCCCATTTCGATTCTCACGTCAAGCAAGTCCGAGATTGTGGCGGCAATAAACGCTCAACCGAATTTTACCTGCGCGGAAAACCTATATGTCCGCGCACCCGAAAGTGCCTCCGTTTACGATTACCGTTCCTACGCGACGCATGTTCCGCAGTTCATTTACCCCGCCGAACAATACCAAAAGGATTTCAACACTCTTTTTAAGTATTTCTTCCCCGACAGAGAGATAAATATGGATTACCTGAAATACAGCAAGTACCGCGGCTATGAAGCAGAGATAGGAATGATAATGGAAGAGGGCTATGTAAAGGATACGAACCCCCTGCCCGACCAACTTTCATTTACATATGACGAAATGCCCGGCGTTGCCTCGGGGTTGGAATCTCCGGTGTATATGCACCATAATATTTTAATAGGCGGCGGTGGCTTAGAGCTGCACAAGGGCGAATTAGAAAAGCTTCGCGGAAGCACAAGCTGGAGTGGCGTAATTGGAACAACTATCGGAACCTATCCTCCAAAAAGCGAAAAGAGCTTCAAGCTGCTTGACGGGGAAATGAAAATCTGTGACGCAGTGAAGTTCTTTGAGGACTATGTAAATAACGCTCCCATTACAACGGAGCTGCCGCGTAATATGGCTACACGCGTTTACGATGTATCGGTTAAAAAAATTGACACCAATTCATACGCATACTATCTTCGCACAGTACCGGAGTTTCAGGGCGTTATCTTCGAACAAGCTGTTTATGGCAGCGTCACACACTATGACTATGATTATACCCCCGCTACGGGTGGGGCGTTTATGATAAGATGCAATGACGTTGATTACATTGACTCATATTACGGCATTGATTGGACGTTCGATATAAATCCTTGCGATTCGGTTATCCCCGTTGAGGAGGCAATAAAAATCACGAGCGACAAGCTATCTAAGGCGGTTTCATTTGAGGTGAGAACAGTCGAGTTCGTATATGTACGGGAATTCCTCAAAAACGCGGGGGGTGGTATCGACATTGACAAATACGAAGCCCATATGACCCCCGCGTGGCGAATTACGGCATTTAACATCAACGACAATTTACAGTATATGTGCTATGTTGACGCCAAAGACGGCGGCAGCTTCAAGTACTATTCGTCCGATGCGGTAACGGAATATGATGATTAAATTAATCTTTATAACGCTGAAAAGAATATTAACAGGTATAAACTTTTGGCTCTGCTGTGTAAGCGTTTTCGCGCTGTGCTTTGCGGCGGAGGTGGGTATAGCGAGCAACGATGACCCGCTGAATGTCTTAAACTACATTTTCGGCGATGAAAGAAAACTGCCTTCCGTGAACTATATCTTGGAATCTCGCGGCGGTTCGTGGCTGTTTATGTTTATGCCAATAATTGTGGGATTGTGTTTTGTAAACGCGCTTTGCGATGACAAAAACTCACGGTTTTTGCGCTATGAGATCTTCCGCGCGGGATATTTCAAATTTAAGGCGGCAAAGTATATTTCAAGCGTTATTTCAGGCGGAATTTGCGTGGTTGTCGGATTTATTCCATTCGCTATTTTCGTTGAGTTTTATTTTCCTAAGGACGATTTTTTTGAAATAAATCTCGCGGTAATTTTCGTGGAAATGTTCATTTTCGGGATAATGTCCGCTGTTCCGGCACTGATAACCGCGTCATTTACGAACAATAAATATCTGATTGTATGTGTTCCGTTTATGCTGAAATATTGCGTAACACAGCTTGCTCTGCGAATAACGATTGCCTCATATGAGAATATTGAAAATCCCAATCTTACACTTGGAAAAATCGGAAGAATTATCAATCCGGATTCCGCAAGTACCGTATTTTCATATCCGGATAAAATCGGCATAATCTTGATAAATGTGGTTTTGCTGCTCGGTGGATTCACGATTTATTTGTTTAGAAAAGGCGGTGCGGATAAAGGTGAATAAAATTTTTTCCATTGCGAAAGGCGAGTACATAAAATGGATTACCAACCCGCGCAACATAATTTTTCTCGTGCTGATAATTTTCGCGAAAACGCTCGCGATTGACCCGCTTGTAAAGCGCACGGCGGAATTCGGCGGAAAAATGAGCCTATTCGAGCCGTTTGCCGCGATTGGAAATTCGGGAGTCTTGGTGATGCTGCTTCCGGCGGTTTTCTTGGTCTTGATGAGCGATTTTCCGAAATTCGACGGAAATTCAATGTTTTACATCAGCCGTGTGGGAAAAATAAACTGGCTTTTCGGACAGCTTTTATTTGCGCTGCTGAGCATTATAACATTTATTCTTACGGCATTTTTAATGATAACGCTGTTTTCGCTCGGAAGCGCGGACTTTTCCTTTTCGTGGAGCGAATGCACACGGTTTTACGCTGCGCGTTTCCCTGACAAAAGGTACACATTTGCGTCACAGCTTTTGCCATCGAATTTATATAATCAAATCCCGTTGATTTCCGCGATTGTTTATACCGTTACACTGCTTGTTTTGTACCTGTTTTTGCTTTCAATAATTCTGATGATTTTCAAATTGCTTTCGTTCAAATCCGCGGGGTTATTCGCTAGCCTCGGAATCATCGCTCTTGGTACGGCAACCTGCGCAATTAAAGCTAAATCCATGTGGTTTTTTCCAATGTCGAACACGATAATTTGGCTTCATTACACAGAAATTTTGCGCGAACCAATAGTGCCGATTTGGTATTCGTATGCGTATTTTGGTGTCATAATTATTGCGCTGTTGATAGTTTGTGTGATTTTGGCGAAACGCGCGAATTTTATATCCGAGGTGAAAGACCAATGATTGAAGTAAAAAATGTGAGCCTAACGCTGCAAAAGAATCCAATTCTAAATGGAATCAACATCAATTTCGAGCGTGGAAAAATCCACGGTTTAATAGGCAGAAACGGCAGTGGAAAAACCATGCTTATGAAGTGCATCTGCGGCTTTGTTAAGCCAACAGCGGGTATGGTTTTTGTTGACGGAAAGCAAATCGGAAAGAATTGCGACTTCCCCCGGACACGGGAATTATAATCGAAACTCCGGGATTTATTCCGTATTATTCGGGATATAAAAACCTGAAATTATTAGCCGATTTGCGTCGGAAAATCTCCGGAAACGACGTGAAAAACGCTATGAAAAAAGTCGGTCTTGACCCGGAATTAAAGCGTCACGTGCGAAAATATTCGCTTGGAATGCGGCAGCGATTAGGAATCGCTCAGGAGATTATGGAGAATCCCGAACTTTTAATTCTCGACGAACCAATGAATGGTCTTGACAAGGACGGCGTTAAGGATATGCGGCAGTACCTTCTCGATTTGAAATCGCAAGGGAAAACTATACTTATAGCGTCACACTCTGCGGAGGATATCGATGTGCTCTGCGACAATGTTTGTGAGATGGATAAAGGAACGATGGCAGTCGTGAGATAAATCCCCTATCGTGACGTTACCCTCAGGTGCCAGTGTCCGTAAGGACGTGTGGGTTCAAATCCCACCACCCGCACCATGAAACACTGACAAAAAAGATATTATGCCCACAAACGGCTGTGTAAAGCCA
>CAYZQU010000082.1:0-2035 GCA_964480645.1 uncultured Ruminococcus sp.
TGATGGGCGGTTGGACAAAAGAACTTGAAAACGCTTCCGCAAAGTTCCACATTTCAAAATTGGAAGCCCTGAAAATTCAAACACAGCAGTCGCTTGAAGTTATGTTTTCAAAACAGCTTGGAACAGTAACCGGGGCAATGGGTGATTTGTTTGAAAGCGGCTACTATCATACCACATATGAACTTCAAAAGGGGTTCAATATCGGTTGGGACATTGCGGGGTTGGATCAGTCGCAGATTGAAAGGGTGCTTGCTAAACCGTGGGCGGTAGATGGGAAGAACTTTTCCGAAAGGATTTGGGCGAATAAACAAAAGCTAATTTCGGAAATTCACGGCGAATTAACGCAAAACATTATGCTCGGGGGTGATCCGCAAAAAGCGATTGATTCCCTTGCAAAGAAGATGAACACTTCAAAATACAATGCGGGGCGGCTGATTATGACGGAAGAAGCCTATTTCAGTTCGGCGGCGCAAAAGGAATGTTTTGAAGATTTGGGGGTTGAACAGTATGAAATTGTGGCAACCCTTGATTCCCATACCTCCGATATTTGTAGAAGCCTTCATAATGGGTTGGTTGTCGGTGATGAAGTTATCCTTTTAAGGCAGCAAGGCGGGCAAAAATATATTGTGGTGGATAGAATCGGATGATACCCTCAACCACAGCGTTTCTTGAACAAGATTTCGAGATTGAGGAACAACCAACCCGCACCTACAAAATGAACCTTACAAGCGAACTTGTAAGGGGCTATACAGACGGACAAGAAGCCATAAAACAGGCAATATATAAAATCCTGAATACGGAGCGTTATCAATATGTGATGTATTCTTACAATTATGGTATTGAATTGCTTGATTTATATGGTGAACCCGTTTCTTATGTTTGCCCCGAACTGGAACGCCGAATCACAGAAGCCCTGACTTGGGATGACAGAATTCAAAGTGTGGATAATTTTGAATTTAACATTTCAAAAAAGGGTGAAATACTTGTAACTTTTACCGCACATACCATTTTCGGCGATGTAGCGGCTGAAAAGGTGGTGAATTTTTAATGTACGATGTAACCTATAATGAAATTCTTGAACGAATGCTTTCAAGGGCATCTGACAAATTCGACAAGCGGGAAGGTTCGGTTATTTTTGATACCCATTCCCCTACCGCCCTTGAATTGGAAAAACTTTACGTTGAACTGAATACCCTGATTGCAGAAGCATACGGGGATAGCGCATCGAGGAAATTTCTTATCAGGCGTTGCAAAGAAAGAGGAATTACCCCTTATCCCGCCACAAAAGCGATTTTGAAAGGTGAATTCACACCAATAAATATTGATGTTACCGGAAAGCGGTTCAATATCGGTTCAACAAATTTCATTGTGATTGAATATATCACAGACGGACAATATCAAGTACAATGTGAAGTTCCCGGCATTATAGGAAATCAGCAATTGGGAACAATGATTCCCATTGATTACATTGAGGGGCTTGAAACCGCCGAACTTACGGAAATTCTTATCCCCGGTGAAGATGAAGAGGATACGGAAGATTTGAGAACCCGTTATTTCCACAGCTTTAATGAAAAGGCTTTTGGCGGCAATGTGCAAGATTATCTTGCAAAGACAAACGCCATTCCGGGTGTTGGAAGTACCAAAGTTACGAGCGTTTGGAATGGTGATCTTCGTCCCGCTGAAATGATACCTTCAACCGCCGTTCAAGAATGGTACAACACAATTAAATCCACATTAAGCGGCGAACCCGCAAAGTGGCTTGAAACCGTATATGATGCAGCTTTGAACAAAAAGCTGACAACAGGGGGTACAGTGCTGCTTACAATCCTTAATTCCGATTTTGATACAGCAACGGAAACCCTTGTGCATACGGTAAAGCAAACGATTGATCCGGACGAAAACGCAGGGGAAGGTTACGGGGTTGCACCAATAGGGCATATTGTACAAGTTAAAAGTGCGGATGCCGTGAATGTGGTTGTAAAAACCAACATTACCTTTGATGTGGGTTACGGTTGGACGAATCTTCAAAGTTCAA
>CAYZQU010000082.1:2045-7854 GCA_964480645.1 uncultured Ruminococcus sp.
TAACGATATAATTTCAAACTATTTGCTTGAACTTCGTAAATCGTGGGCTGACAGTTCATATCTGATAGTTCGTATTAGTCAAATTGAAACCCGCCTTTTAGGTATCAAGGGTATTGTGGATATTGACAGTACACAAATCAATGGTTCTTCCGATAATTTGATATTGGGGGCGTTTGAAGTTCCTGTGTTTGGGGGTGCAAGCGAATGACGGAAAACGTTGACCTTGTTGCTTATTTGCCCCCGTTCTTAAAGGAATTTAAGGAAATTGCTGTTGCTCTGGAAGCGGAAAATCCCGAATTTATACTTGTTTGGAATGCAACTGAACGGGTATTGAGCAATGAATTCATTGAAACGGCTGACGAATACGGAATTTCAAGGTTTGAAAAACTCTTGAATGTGTTCCCTTCAAAGGAAGATACGCTTGAAAGCCGCCGCGCAAGAGTTCAGGCACGATGGATCAGCACCATCCCCTATACGCTTAAAATGCTGACGGAAAAGCTGATTACATTATGCGGCGATTCTGATTTTGAAATCGTAGAAGAATATGCGTTTTATCGTGTTGTGATTAAAACACACCTCGAACTATTCGGGCAGGTCGAGGAATTAAACAATCTGCTTGGATATATGCTCCCCGCGAATATTGTCGTGTTGTCTGAAAATAAAATCCGACGTGAATATGGCAATTCCGTGAGCGTTGGAACAGCAATCGGCGAATGCATTATAACCGTGATTAATTCCGAGCTGAATTCGCGGGTTATATACCGACAAAGTCTGAACGGATTAACGGCAACATCAACGCGTATTACGTGCGTTGTGAATTAAGAAAGAAGGTATCGAATGAACAATTTAGTTATCACCAACAAGGGACAAGAACTGATGGCGGGGCTAATCGCGGGAACTAACCACGCGGCTTTTACCGAAATTGTCACGTCCGACCGCGAATATTCGGAAACGGATTTGGCGGAACTGGAATCCATTGACGGTGTGAAGCAGACATCTGAGATTTCGGGAATTACGCGGACGGACAATAATGTTGTGCAGATTATTTCGTCCATTGAAAACGCAGACCTGACAGAAGGATACTACATCAAAATCGTTGGAATTTACGCGGTTGATGACACGGAAAATAAAATTCTGTACGCGGTAACGATAGAACCCGAAAATCCGATTTATATGCCCGCGTTCGGCGGTAAAACTGAATCCTCGGTGGATTTTATTTTCAATGTAAAAGTGAGCAATTCGGATAACGTCAATTTGATTGTCGACCCGTCCGGTGTACCGTCACGTGCTGAATTTAACACGGTTAAAGTTGAGATTAAAACTGCGAGTGATGCCGCCGCCGAAGCTAAATCCACGGCAGAATCCGCACAAGCAACCGCCACCGCCGCACAAACCGCGGCTACCGAAGCAAAGACCGCCGCCACCGCCGCCAAATCCGCCGTCACGGCAATTCAAACGCAAATTACGGAAGGCGGCGGAGTCCCCGCGTCAACTCTGGGCGGCAAAACCGCCGACGAGTTTGCCGACGCGGAACACACTCACACCACAGCGAACATTACGGATATGCCCACCTCGCTCCCGGCGAACGGCGGAAACGCTGCCACAGTGGGCGGTGCGGCGGTTATGACTACGGCGGCTTTGGGACTGCACAGAATGGCGAGTGGCACGGACGAACCTACTTCCGCGACTTGCCCGCCCGGGTGCTGGTATGGACAGTATGAGTAAGGCGGTGAGCGTATGCCCATAAGTGAAAATGTTGGAGGAGTTTTACGAACGCATTCTGTTGAACGCGAGGTTATTGACGGAGTGACTGTTGAGAAAAATTCTGTTGCAGTTAATGACGGCGGTGTTATGCGAAAGATACATTCCGCGTCTGTTGGGGCGGCAACGGTCGAGGGCATAACACCAAAAGTCGCCGCCGAAGACCACATTGTAATCGTGGAGAACGGCACATTTACGCTCTCCGCACCCGCAGGAGCGAGAATTATTGTAGGCGGCGCGGCTAAAGGTACAAGCGGCGGAAATGTCGCCGAATACACGCTCGAATCCGATATTAAAAACGCGCAATGTACATTACAATGCGGCGCGGTAAATTCGGGAAACGCAACAACCTTGACAATTGACGGGGTTACATACAACAGCGGCTCGACCAAGCAGATTATCCAATCAAAATGGGGACCGATTGGCGGCGAGGGCGGGTCGTTTCAAAATAGCAGTAATTACCACGTTGAAGACGGCACAGGCGCGGGCGGTGGCGGCGGTGCTCGAAAGTATGAGAATCAGTACTACTCAAACGGAAAAGGTGGAAACGTAGGCGGATACGGAAATTTCGGCGGAAGCGGCGGCTACTCCGCCGCTCCCCCCACTGTCATCGGTGGAGACGGTGCTAGCGGTAAAGGAGGTAATCCTCCCTATTCAATCAGCGAATGTGGCGGCGGTGGCGGTGGATTTTCTGCTGGGGGTGGCACTTCGGGGTTAGTTTCCGGTAGCGGCGGCTATGGGTCTAGTGCCTACTACGGCGAAGGCGGCGCGGGCATAATCGTAATCGAATGGTAAAGAAAAAACAGGAGGTATTTTATGGTTAAATTTGCAAACGGAAAACAGGTTGAAACAATCGCCGTACACGGCGGAGCAATGACGTTCCAGAACGCTCTCCGCGCAACTCTGGAAATCAGAATCGCGGCGGAGAACGCGGAATTTGACGAGCTGAAAACGCTCTACACAGACAGCTCCGCGCTCTCTGAAATCGAGGTCACGGAAACGGACGAAAACGGCGAAATTACGGCGCAGTCGCTGCAACTCAACTACACAATCCCCGTGGAGCTTGCGCTGCGTGAGATAAACGGCGCGCAGACGTGGTGCATGAAGCTGGCGCAGAAGTCTGCGATTGAAATTGCTCAGGAGCAGCAAGCGGCGGACATCAACGACACACAGCTTGCACTTATCGAGCTTGCGGGAATGATTGGAGGTGAGAACAATGGCTAAAATCTTTGTGACACAAATCAAGCGCGGGGCAATCACAATTGAGGACGTTCCGCAGAAGTGGCGGAGCGCGGTGGAGGTGCTGCTTAATGGCGATACCTAAGCCCAATATATATATATATATAATGTAATGCGGTTTGGCGGCGGTCGCCCGAATTCCGAGGGGGTGACCGTATGCCGATAATCGAAAATGTTGGCGGTGTTTTGCGGACGCTCTCCACCATCACAACAAATGACAGTGGGGTAATTCGCGAAATGGATTCCGTCCACACGAATGACGGTGGTGTTATGCGGGAGATTTTCCGCGCGAATAAAGGCGCAACAGTCGAGGGTATCACGCCGCTGGTAGTCGCCGAAGATCACATCGTGATTGTTGATAGTGGCACATTTACGCTTTCCGCACCCGCAGGAGCGAGAATTATTGTAGGCGGCGCGGCTAAAGGTACAAGCGGCGGAAATGTCGCCGAATACACGCTCGAATCCGATATTAAAAACGCGCAATGCACGGCGGATATTTCCGCCGTAAATTCCGGCGGAAATACCACACTGACGATTGGTGGCACTACATACACCTGTGGAACAGCTAAGCAGATTATACAGTCTAAATGGGGTCCGATTGGCGGCGAGGGTGGAAATGAGGGGTGTAACGGTACAGGCGCAGGCGGTGGCGGCGGTGTTCAAAGGTATGATTATACGAACCCCTCAAACGGAAAAGGCGGCAACAACGGCGGCTACGGAAATTTTGGCGGCAATGGCGGTCACTCCGCTGCTCCCCCCTACACTCTCATCGGCGGAGACGGCGCAAGCGGTAAAGGCGGTAAGCCTTCTAATTATTACGAGTACAGTCACATTGGCGGTGGTGGTGGCGGTTATGCTGCCGGTGGCGGTGTTGGCGATTATTATTCGTCTAATTATGAAGGCAGTCCCCCCGCTGGCGAGGGCGGCGCAGGCATAATCGTAATCGAATGGGATAATTAAAAGGTGGTGATGAGATGGACAGCACGGTGATAGTCGCGCTGATAGGCGCGTTTGTGACAATCGGAAACGTGGCATTTACAGCATTGGCAAACCGCAAATCCAACATGAAAAGCGGTTTACAGTGCCTGTTGCGGTTGGAGATTATCCGAGCGCACGAAAAGTATACGGACAGAAAATACTGCCCAATATATGCACGTGAATCGGTAACCAAGGCATACGACGCGTATCACGCGTTAGGCGGCAACGGAACAATAACAGAGCTGTATAACCAGATTATGGCTCTGCCGACGGAAAGAGAGGATAAAGATGAAAATTGATTGGAAACGGAAACTCACAAGCCGTAAATTGTGGGTATCACTCGCGGGATTTGTCGCGGGGCTTATCGTGATTTTCGGCGGTTCACAAGAGGATTCGGACAAGATTTCGGGAAGCATTCTGAGCGGCGCGGCGGTCGTTGGATACATACTCGGCGAGGGACTGACCGACGCAACACGAGGTTGCGCAGAGACCGCCCAAAAGAGCGGCACGGACGCCGCTCTGCTAAGCGGTCTCGGAGCGGCGAACAAGAATGACAAGGAGGATTAATTATGAGCGTAAAACTTAAGGGCATTGACGTAAGCGGGAATCAGGGACGAATCGACTTTAAGAAAGTCAAGGCAAGCGGCGTGGATTTTGTGCTTGTCAAGGCAGGATATTCCACAAGTACTGTTCCGACATGGGAAACCAATTTCGCAAACGCGAAGAACAACGGCTTGAAAGTAGGTGCGTATTGGTACAGCTACGCAATGACTATCGAGGACACAATCGCGGAAGCGAAGGCGTTCATTAAGGCTCTTAAGGGCAAGCAGCTTGATTTTCCCGTGTATCTCGACCTCGAGGAAAACGCGCAATTCAAGCTCGGCAAGAAATTCTGTACACAGCTTGTGGAGGCGTTTTGCGGAGAGCTTGAGAAAGCGGGATACTATGCGGGTGTGTACTGTTCTACATATTGGTTCACAAATTTCGTGGACGAGAAAGTACGCGCGAAACGCCCCGCGTGGATTGCCGATTATCGCGGCGAGTGCGGCTACAAGGGCGATTACGGAATCTGGCAGTATGACGCGGCGGAAGTTCTGGGAGTGCAGAATGTCTGCGACCGCGATTGGGGTTACGTGGATTACTCCGAGTATATCCGGGAACACGGCTTGAACGGGTTCTCCAAAGCGGCGATTCCGAGCGGGGTTCGCAAATCCGTGGATGAGCTTGCGCGTGAGGTAATCAACGGAGCGTGGGGCAACGGCGAGGAACGGAAAAACAAGCTCACAACGGCGGGTTACTCGTATTCCGATGTCCAGAAACGCGTTAACGAGATTCTCTACCCGCCGCGGAAATCAGTGGACGAAATCGCCCGCGAGGTGGTTCAGGGTAAATGGGGCAACGGTGACGAGCGTTTCCGTAAGCTCACCGAGGCGGGTTATGATTACACCCAAGTCCAACGCCGCGTGAATCAAATATTCTACAATTAAACAGCTTTCAGCCCCTCGGATTGCTCCGAGGGGCTGATTTTTTATTGACAAAATTCGATTCGTGGGTTTATTCTTCCATTCTTTACTTACGGGAGTCAAAAGGCAATAGGGCGACTATTTCCACACAAAAAACTGGGGATGTAACAGGGGCAGTTGACAAAAAATATTTGAAGAAAATCTGATACTAATTTGTTACTAATTACCCCACATTTAACAATCTTTACATCGCATTATATATTGAACAACCCTGAAAATATCGGGGTTTTCAGGTGTTGACAAACGGGTTAATTTATGGTATAATAAAGATACTATAATAAAGGCGGTTGAAATGAAATGCAGATCAA
>CAYZQU010000083.1:0-7807 GCA_964480645.1 uncultured Ruminococcus sp.
CCCAATAGACTCTCATATACAAAAACTTTTTCGTGTCAATAATTCGATAGATGAACACGATTATGTAGCTTATGAGTGTCGCAAGCGCCGCGCCCGTAATTCCTATCAGATGTATCAGAATAAGGTTCAGGACAATATTTGTCAACGCTCCGATTGCCGAGGAAATCATCGAGTGGGTGGTCTTTCGGGCGGCTTCGTAGATGGACGAGAGAAAATTATCCATTGCCTGGAAAATTGTTGCTCCGAGTAGAATCGGAACATAAAAGAACGCGGGTTGAAACTCCTCTGAACCGAAAAACGGCATAATTATCGGTCGAAGAATCAGCATAATCCCGCCGCACCCCAGAAACATCACCGTTTGAATCAAACTGAACGTTGTGGAGTAGAAGTTCGAGGTGGCTCGGGAATTCCGCTCGGTAATCGCGGACATTCGCCATGCCTGTGAGAAAATCCCGACAACAATAGTTACCAGATTCGGGAATTTATACGCGAATGAATACAAACCATTTGCGTCGTTGCCGATAAAGCCCGAGACCATAAACATATCCGAGCAGTTTATTATCCACCACATAATCGCTGTGGGCATTAAAGGAATGCTGTATTTCAGCATTGATTTGTACAGAGCCTTGCTGTTGTGAAAAGGGTGGTACTGGTAATACAGACGGCTTGCGGTGTTTAGAAATATAATGGATGTAATATCGCCCAATATCACGGACATTACATATCCCGTAACGCCCAATTTCAGTGCGCCGAGTGCCAACAGACTGTAAATGATAGTGGAAATCGTAGTGACTATGCCGTCTATGGCATAAAGCGTCACGGAATAGCGTGAGCGGACGTATATCGCGCTTACCTCTTTTATGCTTCCGGTGAATATGTACAGCAGAATCATCCACTGATAGCCCTTCAGCATGGGAATCAGTCCCATTAGCGGAACAAGCGGAATAAACACCGTGCACCCGACAATACAAACATTTATTCCGATTGAAAAAACCATTTTTCCGTTGTTGCTTTTTTCTAGTGCAAACCGAAGTACGCCGTCCGATATGGACAGCGTTACCACCGAAATTAACAGCGACGCGGCACTTATAATGTTGTTCATAACGCCATAGCCGTCCGTGCCGAGCATGTTCGTGTAGAATTTCAGCATTACATACACGAGCAGCTTCGAACTGAACTGCCCTATCGCCAAAACAATTGTATTGCTCGCCAGTTTCTGGTATTTGTTCATTCTTTCATTTCCAATACTACGTTCTGAGATTTTTAAAAAAATCGCTCAGAACCTCTCCGCATCTCTGCTCAAGAACTCTGCTTCTCACCATAGGGATATGTGTAAACTTCTCGTCAAACAGTGTAACCACCGACGCACACGCGCCGTTTTTCTCATCAAAAGCCCCGTAAACAAGGCGTTTCAGCCCCGCGTTCATAATTGCGCCCGCGCACATCGGACAAGGCTCTAACGTTACATACAGCGTGCAGCCTGTCAATCGCCGCGAGCCGATTGTTTTCGCGGAGCTTTCAATTGCGATAATTTCCGCGTGGGCAATGGGGGATTGAAGCTCCTCGCGGCGATTATATCCCTCGCCGATTATCTCACCGTTCGCGTTTATCACCAACGCTCCCACGGGAATCTCGCCGTGTTCGGCGGCGGTTTTGGCGAGTGCGAGAGCGCGTTCCATCATTTCCTCATCGAATGTCATAATCGCTTGATAAACGGAAGTCCGACGGACAGTGCCGCGAATCCGAGATTATACAGAAGAATAATCATTGTATTGAACATCAGGTGATTGGAGAACAGCGTGAATATGATTGCCAGCAGTATGCCGAGAGCGATTCCGCCTACCTGAATCAACGTTCCTATGGACGCCCTCGCGCGGATAGCACGAGCCGTGAATATCGACGCGGCAAATGATGGGAAAGAGCCTGTACAGCAAATCGCCGCGCTTGCCGTGGAGGTGAACCGAGTACACTCGTTGAACTCCTCGTGATTCTCAAACGGCAGTACGCGAATGCCCTGCGCGTCAATTTCAAACAGGTGTGAAAGCTCCGAAGGGGTAATCATACCGTCAACGGTTTTGATTACAAGCGCAATATCCGCCAATGACAAATCCTGAGCGAAACGCTTTACCACTGAATTCGCGTGAAGCTCCACAAAGAACAGCAGACATACCTCTCCGCCGACCGCGAGGTAGATTACCTCGTCATTATTTACGTTCGCGGCGGTTTCTTTCTTGATATTGGGAACGGAAATCTCGTGAGACATCATATGTTTGCGGTTTCCGAGAAGAACACGCCGGCGGTCAATCCAGCCCATTACGCCGAGATTGTTCTCATAGACACAGCCCGATACGGGCTTCAGCAATTCGCGCTTGTGGTTAAGCATTTCAAAAAACGCTTCGGAAAGCACGCTGTCGGAAGCCACGGCGAGACTTGCCGCAAGAATAATCGCCTCATCGATGTTGATTTTTCCTTCACCGCGATTTCGTGGCTTGTCATAACCACAGATGTTGCTTATTTTCACGGAATTCGCGGGGAACAGCGTTTTAGCTTCGATAAGAACGGCGTTGGTTTCAGAGAGGTTTTCAGCCGCCTCATATCCCAGAATCACCGAGCCGCGTTTTTCACTCTTACGTGAGGAAAGATACAGCGGCAGGGTAACGGCAATCGAGCTTGCGAACGAAGCCGCGATAGCGAAGATTCCGGTTAAGACGGTGACAGCCCAGTTTACGCGGTTCATTACAAATTCCGTTTCGTTAATAGGCATAAAGTACGCCAGAATACCTGCGCCAAATGCCGCTATAATTGAAATCGGCACCATTTTGCGATACATTCTGTCGGAAAGGTCTTCACAATAGGTTGACACAATAAAGTCGCACAGAACTTCGGTTTTGCGCATTGACGCCACGGTCGGGATTCCGCTTACTGCGCCTTTAGCAAGCTGTTGCGCCGTGCCGTCCGAGCAATACTCCACCGCATATCGGGCGCGATCGGCGAATACAAATTCAAAGTTCTTCTGCGCGGTCCGTACGGTGAGGATTTTCGAGATTGTGTTGAAAATCAACGCACCCAAAGATACGCATAAATAAACCTGCGAATATCTCAGCGATATATACTCGTATTTGGAAAGATATGGAACAAGCGCGACAATCGCCGTGGTATGTGCGAACGCGCACAACGTGTCTCCGTCGGGGCGGAGTTTGAAAAGACGCATAAATCCGTTGGAAACAACGGAGGAACACGCCGCGAAACTTAAAATTCCGATTACAAGATGTGTGTACAGGTAGTTTTCGGTTGCGGCTCTGAGACTTATTATTGTATTCAGCTTGCCGAGATTCAAATCAAACATGTTTACAATTGCGACAAACAGCGTTACCGCAAACAACACACCGAGAATTATCAGTCTTCCGCGAAGCCCCTTAAGCGAGCGTTCCAGCCTGTCGCGGATCACGTTTTCATCGTTGATGTCTATCGGCTCGTCATCGTCTTCATCGTCGTCATATTCGTTATAATCCGTCTTGGGAACTTCCTGCGGCTCTATCTCCTCGGTGTCGTTTCCCTCAAGGATAAAATTGGCGATTTTGCGCTTTTTCTTTTGCGCCATTTCATTAGCTTGGCGAATCTGTTCCACGGGATCTATATCCACGTCCGTATCATCGGAAACGGGTTCTTCCACGGGGTTTTGAGCGGCTTTTTTCTCCTCGGAGATTTTTTTGTTCAGTGCCTCGACAATGGTTTCTCCCACGTGCAGCGCGGAGTTTTGGATTCCCGCTGCCGAGAACAGAACATCATCAACGGAAACGGGGGATTCGGGTTCCTCCTTGCGGCGTGTGGCGGGGTGATACTCCTTAACGATTTCCTCGCCATGCGCCATACGTTTCAGGTCGTTACCCGCAACCGCGAGGGTGTCTGTTTCGTCCTTGGTTTCCCCTTTGATAAGCTCCTCCGCTTTCTGGCGGGTTTCCATCGCGTTAAGACCCGCACCCAGTGCTTCGGGTTGAGCGGCTTCGCTGTCTGCCATCAGCAGCGCCTGATTTATGTCGTTGATTTTCTGCATTTTGCGGAGCTGCATTGTGTCCGTGGGGACAAAATCCTCCTCGGAGTGAAATTCAATATCGTCATCGTCTGTATTGGGAAGCTCGGCGGTATCGCCGAACGGGAGAGTGTCCTCAAAGGTGCGCGTGTCGTCATCGTCTGCGGGTTTGTTCCGCTTTTCCCAGCGCTTTACCTCTGCGGCATAGGAAATATCGTCCGCCAGACGCGCCTCGGACTGATCTTCTGTAAGTTGTCTTGCTGCAAAAGGCTCGTCGTAAACGTCATTTTGCGCGGCGGAATTTTGCTTGTCCAGCGCAGACGCGATGTCACGATTACGACGTTTGGCGACTTCGTCCTCGGTGCGCTGACGTGCGGTGTTATCTCGTGATACATCTCTGAGAATCTGTGTTACAGACAAGTCGGGATTTCCACTGCCGCGATTATCACTTTTTTGCACGCCTGTGAACAAGTCGTCCAGATCGCCCTTGCCAAGAATGTCATTAACATCGTTGTCGTTGACCCTGCGGCTTTTTGCGGTACGACCCGTTTTTACCTCGTTAAGAATATCATCTACGTTGTATTTTTCGTCAGACATTATTTTCTCTCCTTTGCCGAACTATCTCATACATCACAATTCCCGCGGAAACGGAGGCGTTGAGCGAGTTGACTTTTCCCATCATCGGCAGTGAAATAACACCATCACAGCTCTCACGGACAAGTCTTCCCAGTCCGAACCCCTCCGAGCCGACTACGATCGCCGTGCCGCCCGTGAAGTCCGTTTTGTCGTGCGGAGAGCCATCCGCTTCCATTCCATATACCCAGATGTTGTTCTTTTTCAACAATTTTATCGTATCAACCAGATTAGCCACACGCGCGACTTTTACCCATGCCGCCGCGCCCGCGCTGGTCTTAAAAACCGTGCCGTTAAGTGACGCGGAACGCCGTTTCGGAATAATCACGCCGTCCGCGCCGGCGGCTTCGGCTGTCCTGATTATCGCGCCGAGGTTATGCGGGTCGGCGATTTCGTCCGCGATTATGATGAACGGCGGAGTGTTTTTTTCACGCGACACCGCGAGGATGTCCTCCACTTCGCAGTAGGAACACGCGCACAACTCTGCGGCAACTCCTCCGTGTTTGGGTGTGCCGCACAACGCGGTCAGTTTTTCGTCGGTGACGTCCTTGACCACTGCGCCGTGACGTTTAGCACAGGTGGCTACGTTACCGGCAGAAGTGCCTTTTTGAACGAACACCGTGTCGATTTCTCGTCCGGATTCCAATGCCTCAAGAACCGCGTTTCTTCCAAATATGATTTTATTATCTTCCATAATCTTCCTTTTAAAAACGTTATTGCGATTTTTCCCGCAATTTACATAAATACATTTTATATTATACCACATTTTCTTTCCAATTTCAACCGTCAAAAGTGATAATTTAGAAAAATTTATTTTTATTTGGCATTGCAATTTCAACAAAAATATGGTATAATAAAGACAACGTTATAGCCTTACAGCGAAAACGTTATATTAAAATTACATAATATTGGGAACAGCAGCGGCAGCTTGCCGCTATGGTATAATTGAATCAGAAATTTCAAAAATTCGACAAAAATGGAGTGACAATATGTTTAGCAGCGTAAACAGTGTGGGATTGTTCGGGCTTAACGCTTTTCCCGTGACAGTCGAGGCGGACAGTTCTCCGGGACAGCCGAGCTTCGATGTGGTTGGAATGGTGGACATCGCCGTTCAGGAGAGCAAGGCGCGGATTCGCGCGGTTATGAGCAATATGGGATTAAAGCTCTTCGGCGGGAAGATTACCGTAAACCTCGCTCCCGCAAGCGTCAAAAAGATTGGTTCTATGTTTGACATTCCCATTTCGATTGCATTGTTGAAAATCGGCGGGATTGTGGATGGAGATTTCAGCAACGCCGCGTTTATCGGTGAGCTTTCGCTGGACGGGCGGCTTGCTCCTATTAATGGGGTACTCAGTATGACGCTTACCGCTGCCCAGCACGGAATAAAGCGTATCTTCCTACCTGCGGCAAACGCGAAAGAGGCCTCGGTAGCGGACGGAATCGAGGTCTACGGCGCGGAGCATATTTCGCAGATTATCGAGTTTTTGAATCATGGAACGGGACTGCACCGTGAGCCGAGATATGTACCCTCCGCCGAGCGGTGCGTTCAGCTTGAGGATTTCGCGGACGTAATGGGACAGTTCGCCGCGAAAAAAGCGATTGAGGTCGCGGCGGCAGGTTCTC
Organism: uncultured Ruminococcus sp.; assembly: GCA_964480645.1. GTDB lineage: Bacteria > Bacillota > Clostridia > Oscillospirales > Ruminococcaceae > CAG-115. Next base: position 6,287 of record CAYZQU010000083.1, read on the forward strand.
ACAATATTCTTATGCTCGGACCTCCCGGTTCGGGTAAATCAATGCTCGCTAAGCGGATTCCGTCGATACTGCCGAAAATCACTTTCGCTGAGAGCATTGAAACCACACAGATCCACTCCGTCGCGGGTATAATCGACCCGAATGAGCCACTTGTTACGGGACGCCCGTTCCGCGCGGTGAGCCACACGGCAAGCTCCGTGGGACTTGTCGGCGGAGGAAGTATTCCCCGTCCGGGAGAGATTTCACTGGCGCATAACGGCGTTCTGTTTCTGGACGAACTTCCTGAGTTTGACAGGCGCGTTCTGGAAACGCTCCGACAGCCGCTTGAGAACGGCGACATAACGATTTCCCGCGCAAGCGGTTCGGTAACGTATCCGTGCAATGTAATGTTGGTCGCGGCAATGAATCCGTGTCCGTGCGGAAACTTCGGAAATCCGCTTAAAAAGTGCGTTTGCAGTGATAAACAAGTCAGCGCGTACCTCAATAAAATCTCTCAGCCCGTACTCGACAGAATAGATATTCAGATTGAGGTAAAGCCCGTGAAATACGAGGAGCTTTCCAATCGTCGTCCTCAGGAATCCTCTGCGGTAATTGCTGAGCGCGTCCAGAGGGCGCGGGATATACAGGCGGAGCGGTTCAAAGGTACGCAAATCCGCGCCAACAGCGGGATTACGTCCGACATCATCGCGGATGTCTGCCGAATGACGGACGACGCGGCGAATATGCTGAGACTCGCGTTCGACAAGCTTGGTCTTTCTGCGCGGGCGTATGACCGAATTCTTAAAGTCGCAAGAACCTGCGCCGATCTGGACGGAAGCCCCGACTTGCAAAAATCGCATATTTCCCAGGCAATAAGTTTTCGCAGTCTTGATAGAAAGTATTGGAGTAGGTAGAGTATATCAAATGACAATTTTATTTGTCGTTTGATATTTGCCGATACGCGCGGAGTGAGCGTTAGCGAACGTATGTGCGAGGCAATTTTGATATACATAGGAGATGATGGTATATGAATAAACGGAGCTGCGGTATTTTGATGCACATTACCTCACTGCCATCTCCGTATGGAATCGGAACGCTCGGCGATGAGGCTGAAAAGTTTGCGGAGTGGCTTGAAAAGGCGGGTCAGCATTATTGGCAGATTCTTCCGATTGGACCGACAGGTTATGGCGACAGCCCGTATCAGCCGTTTTCATCGTTTGCCGGGAATCCGCTGTTGATTGACTTAGATGAGCTTTGCGCGGGAGATTTGCTCTCAAAATCCGACTGTGACGCTGCGGATTACGGCGCAGATCCCGAATTTGTGGACTACGCGAAAATCATCTCCACTCGCGATACACTGTTGCGAAAGGCGTTTTCGCGGTTCGTGGACGATGTGGGATACACTTCGTTCTGCCTTGAGGAGTCGGAATGGCTTGACGATTACGCACTATTTACTGCGTTGAAACGTCAATTCGGCGGTAAACCGTGGACAGAATGGGAAACCGACATTAAGTTCAGAAAGCCTTCTGCAATGAAAAAATA